>LJUF01000282.1 GCA_001303665.1 Phycisphaerae bacterium SM23_33
TCGCCGGCGGCCCCATCTCCGGGCCGCAGTTCCAGCGCCTGGAGCCGGCGGATGGCCGCCTGCACATCCGAGTCGCCCCGCCCTGCCGGCAGGGGCTTGGCGGCGGCGCGGCGCAGCTCCCAAATGGCGTCGTGGACCTGCCCGGGTGAAGGCGGCGGGGGCTGGTTCTCCCCCGGCAGGGCCGAGCCGACCCAGGCCCCCAGAACGGCCAGGCACAGCCATACGCGAGCCCGCACGCTCATTCCCTGGGCCCTCCGGTGGTCTTTGTCAGGTATCCCGAAAACGCCAGCGCCGCCCGGTCGTAGTCCTGCTGGGCCAGGTAGGCCTCCCCCAGCAGCTCCAGCACTCGCCGAGGCACCTCCGGCTCGGCCGACTTCAGCAATGCCTGCCCGATGGCGATGGCCTGGACGGTCTTGCCGTCGGCCAGGCACATTTCCACCAGATCGCAGCCCGCCCGGGTGGCCTCAGGGCCCGGCCTCATCTTGGGCAGCAGCTCCGCCAGCAGCCCGCGGGCCGAGGCCAGCTCCCCCGCCTCGGCGTAGCCGTGGGCCATTTCCAGGCTGATCTGAATTGCCATCTGCTCGTCGGAGATGCTGGGCGTCTCCCGGCGCAGCACCGCCACGGCCGTGTCGGGCAGACCCATGGCGCGATACAGGTTGGCCCGGGTCAGGAGGTAGTCCAGCTGCTGCCGGGAAGTCAGTGAGGCCGGCTCAATCCGGCCCAGGGCCGAGACGGCCTTAAGGAAAGACGCCCGATCCTTCTGGATCAGGGCAACGGCCAGCAGGGCCTGGATGTGCTGCCGGCGGGAGGGCCTGACGTTCAGGGCACAATGGGCGGCCCGGAGGGCCTGGTCCAGGTTCCCCTGGGCGGCGAGGCTCTTGGCCATCAGCAGGTAGGCCTGGGCCACCTCATCGCCGGTGTCGCCTTTGCACATCTTGAGGTAGCGCTCCAGCCACTCGCACACCCGCGGGTGCTGGCCCAGGGCGAAATGCGCCTGGGCGGCGCCCAGGCAGGCCTGCTTCCGCGACGCCAAGGAAAGGTCCAGATGGTACAGTTTCTGGAAATCGGCGACCGCCTCCTCCAGCAGGCCGGCGTTCAGGGCGGCCTGGGCCAGGCCCAGGTACACCTCGTCCAGGAACGCACAACCCGGGAACAGGTTCAGCAGCTCCACCAGGTCCGACCGCGCCCCGGCATAGTCGCGCAGCCGAATCCGAAGCCGCGCCTGCCGTGATATTCCCTCAGGGCCGAAGAGGTGTCGGCGAAACACTCATGAAGGGCCGCCACCGCGAAGTGGCCCTCACCCAACCGCGGGTCCCCCGGGCTGCGCAGCAGGAAACGCCGCCAGGTCGAGACGGCCTCGGCATACAACAGCTCCCTCTGCTCGGACAACGACGGGCACGCGTGAGGGTCATGGATGATGGCCTGCTCGCCGGTAAACCGGGCCAGCAGCCCCACCCCGCCGCAGGCCACCTCACAGATCCGCTGGGCCGAGCCCACCTTGAAAACCATGGTCACGGTCCGCCGCCGGGCCGCCGGGGCCACCGACTCCCACCGAATCTCCATCCCCGCTTCCAGCGACAGCCGCTGAAGCAGCTCCTCCAGCGGCCCCTGGCAGCAGACCACCGAATACCGGGAAGCACCCGCGGGGCCGCGGGCCTTGCTTACCTGCGGGCCCAGCACCGCCTGCTCCGCCCCGCCCCGCCCCTCGTTCAGCAGCCGCCGCAGGGCCTCCTGCTCCAATCCCCCGAAGACGTCCGCCTCCTGCCACCTGTGACTGAGCGGAACCGAAAGCGAGGTCTCGTGAAAAGCCAGGGCCTTATCCGTAAGGGCGCGGGCCGCCAGGTAATCGCAGTCGGTCTCCAGCGGGAAGCCGGCCTCCATCGCTGCAAGTGCGGCCACGGCCGAGTAGGCCTTTGCCCTGGCCGCCAGGTGGTTGCCCGCCAGGTAATCCAGCACGGCCAGATCGTAATCGGCGGCCGCCTGCACGATCGGCGAGTCGCTGTGGCTGACGCTTCCAAGCAGTGCCCTGGCTTCCTCGAGCTTTCCCGAGCGGGCCAGGCAACGGCCTATGCGAAACCGGAAAAAGTCGCTGACCGCCGCGTTTGCCGGAGTGGCCGCCGACCGGGCCAGCAGCAGCCCGTACCGCTCCCGCGCCAATTCGTAATCCTTCGACCGATAAGCCCTTTCCGCCAACTGCCAGGACAGCGACTCCGGCGGCGGCGCGGGCGCGGCGGGCGGAGGCGGCACTTCCCGCTGCGGGGTCTGTGCCGCGGGGGCCTTGGCCACGGTGGAGACCGCCTCTTCCCGTGCCGGCAGCCCCTCAAACCAGTAAAGCAGACCCAGCAGCAGCCCGGCCCCGAGCAGCACCAGGAAAGCATTCAACAGCAGGGCGGCGACCCGGGGTCGCCTGGATCGCGGTCTCTGGCGTTCGGCCGGCGCCGGGGCCGAGCCCGGCGAAGCGGAGCCCGCCGCGGCCGGGGTCGGCTTCGCTGCGGCCGAGGCCGGCTTCGGTGCGGCCGAGGCCGGCTTCGGTGCGGCCGAGGCCGACTTCGTTCGAGCCCGCCCCGAGTTCGGCCGTCCCGAGGCCGGATCCTGCGCCGTCGGGGTCGCCGTCGTCGGGGTCGGGTCCGCCGGCGCGGAGGTCGCAGCCGCGGCCTGCTGCTTGGCGGTCCGCGTCGCGCCGGCTTTCTTGGCTGGCCGTTTCGGCGTGGGCATATGCTCCCGCTGGCTTTCTAGCTCATGCCTGCCTGAACGCGCACCGTCCCTGGTTGAACCAAGGAACGGAGACCAACACACAATGACGGTTCGTGGCCGGACTCCCCGCAAGCAACGTGCCAAAGATTGAAAGGCCGCGTCCTGCGGCCTGAATTGGGCTGCTTTGCGGCAGATATGGCGGTGCAAGCGGCGCCTGCCCGCCCGGCCCCCGTTGGGGCGATGTCAGGATTTTATTCGCGCCGTGTCAGCTTTCCCTACACTGACCGCCCGCGCATGCCGGTGCCGACGGCCAGGAAGCGCAGCGTACGTTCCCGTTGCCAACGGGCTGGGCACAGGGTATGCTCTGCGCCGGAGGCTCTGGCTGTTTCGCCGCGACCATTGCTGCTGCGACGGCCGGCGGCCCCGGCGACGTGCCGCCGGATGGGGCCTCCGACCGCGGCCAAGCGGTGCCTTGCCCGAGGCACCAGGAGATGTCGGCTCAGCGTGCGCAGCCCAGAGGCCTCGAATTCGTTGCCGCCGGATGAGACCGGGCTGAGTCGCCGGGCCTGGATCAGGACGCTGGTTGCGGGCTGGGTCGCCCAGTTCGTATGCATGACGGGCTTCTCCTTCGCCATGCCCTTCCTGCCCTTCTACCTGCGCGAGCTGGGCGTCCAGGGCCAGGCCGCCCAGAGCTACTGGTCCGGGCTGGTCATCGCCGCCCCCGCCCTGATGATGATGCTCACCGCCCCGTTGTGGGGAAGCCTCGCCGACCGCGTCGGGCGCAAGCCCATGGTCTTGCGGGCCATGTTCGGGGCGGCCGCCACCATCGCCCTGATGGGCGCCGCCGGCTCCCCGGGCATGCTCCTGGTGCTGAGGATGCTCCAGGGCGGCATCAGCGGCACGGTGTCGGCCACCAACGCCATGGTCTCCAGCGTCAGCCCCCGAAGCCGGGCGGGCTTCAGCCTGGGGCTCATGCAGACGGCCATCTTCGCGGGCAGCTCCCTGGGCCCCCTCATCGGTGGGATGGCCGCCGACGCCCTGGGCTACGCCCCGACCTTTTACCTGGCCGCCGGGCTGCCGCTGCTGGGCGGCATCGTCATCGCCGTGCTGGCGGACGAGGGCCCGGCCAGCCCTCGGGCGGCGCCGGCCGCATCGGCGGCATCGCCCCAGGGGCTGTGGGCCGTGCTGGCCATGCCGGGGTTCGCCGTCGTCGTCGGCCTGGTCGTCCTCTTGTACTTTGCCAACACGCTGGCGGGCCCGCTCTTCCCCCTGTACGTCGAGAGCCTGGTGCTGGACAAGCTGCGCGTCAACACCGACACGGGCCGACTCATCGCGGTCACGGCGGTCTCCGCGGCCCTGGTGGCCATCCCCATGGGCTGGCTGGCCGACCGCGTCGGCCCCAGAAAGGTGCTGGTGCTGGGCACACTGTTCAGCGGGGCGTTCATGGTTCCCCAGGCCTTTGTCTCCGAGCTCGGCACCCTGTATGTCCTGCGCGTGGGGCTGGGGCTGGCGGCGGGGGCCATAGGCCCGGCCATGGGCGGCTTCGTCAACCGCGCCGTGCCTCGCGCCAGCCAGGGCAAGGCCTTCGGCATCGTGCAGAGCGCCAGCTCGCTGGGCTTCGGGCTGGGGCCGCTGGCGGGCGGAGCCATGGGGGCGACCCTCGGGCTCAGGGCTCCGTTCATCGTGGTGGGGGCGCTGCAGGCGAGCTTCGCCCTGGCGGCGTGGGCGCTGCTGGGTAAGGCCGAGGCGGCCCGGCCGATCGGCGCCGGACGAGGCAAGCTGGAGTGTTGAAGATGCGGCGGCGCAGAAATCCCGGCGCCTGCGGGAAGCGGCGGCACCACCGCGCGGGGGCGCCGCGTCCGAGCCTTTCCCGGCCGGACTGGCAGCGGAAAAGCGGCGCCCCGCCTGCTGCTGCCGTCAAACCAGGTTCAGGATGCCCGCGGACAGGGCCAGCAGGTTCGGCAGCTCCAGCAGATCCAGGCTGTCGTTCGCGCCCTTGCGGCTGTTAACACCGTGCTCGGCGCCGCGCCGGGCCCGCCACATCGCCTCCACGAAGTTCGCCTGGGCCCTGCCGCGGCCGCGGCCCGGCAGCGAGGGGAGGCTGGATGAACCTGCGGCGGCCTCGGCCTCCGGCGGCAGGCTGATCTCCTGGTTGTAGTGCAAGGACCAGATGTTGTAGTCCAGCCCGTCGGTGAAGGCGTCGGCGTTGAAGTCGCCCTGCTTGTACGTGGTGGCGGGCTGGTTGTAGTTCAACGACCAGGCGTTGTAGTCCAGGCCGTCCACCTTGTTGTCGGTGTTGGCGTTGCCGGGCAGGACCTTGAAGGTGAACTGGAAGTTCCCGCCGGCCACTCCGTTGCCGGAAGGATACACGCTGACCGTGTCGGTCCACTCCCCGTCCAGGGCGTTGCCGGCGTAGTCCTGCACGGTGGCGGCCGAGACGTCGATCAGCAGCTTGTCCGTGTCGATGGCCCCGGTCAGCGTCCAGGTGGCGATGTAGTTGAACGGGTCATAGTTGAAGCCGGCGAAGTTGTACACCGGCACGTTGGCGCCGGTCAGGGTCAGGTCCGCCTGGGTGACGATCACGTCCTCGCTGAAGGTGACCTCGATCTGGTTGATGGTGGACCAGCCCAGCGGCTCGACCTGGGCGGCCGAGCCCACCGGGATGGAATAGTCCGGTACCAGCCAGGTGGTGCCCTTGACCTGCACGTCCACCACCGTCGGCGGAGTCACGTCCGCCGTGGTCAGCCCGAAGGCCATGTCCCAGGACCTGCCGACCGGCCACTCGATGGGCTGCCCGGCAATGTAAATCATGCCCGGAACCGGGTCCGTGGGGTCGAAGATCCTCACGGCGTCGTCCCGGGCCGGGCTGGCCGGGTCGCGCGGCCGGGTCTTCCAGCCAAAGGGATATCGCGGCTGGGCCAGGTCGTACCTCGCCGAGATGCTGATCCAGTAGACGTTCTCGCCGGGCTCCTGCCAGAACCAGTTGTCCCGCGGGATGTCCTGCTCGAAGTAGAAGGTGGCCTCCGGCGCGGCCATGGGGTCGCGCGGGTCGAAGTCCCAGCCGGCGAACTGCCAGGTGTAGTTGTCGCAGTAGTGCTGCCAGAGGACTTGGCCGGGATGGCTGAAGGGCTGGTCCACGCCGGCCGGCACGTCCGACCAGATGGTGAACACGAAGCCGTCCGGCAGCTCCGGCAGGTACGGCTCGTGCCAGTCCAGCAACGAGCCCCACCAGTGCACGTCGGTGACCGGCCCGGGCTCGGT
>LJUF01000018.1 GCA_001303665.1 Phycisphaerae bacterium SM23_33
TGCTGCTTGCGGCAGTCGCGGACCTTCTTCAGCAGCCCGCCCCAGCCGAGCTTCAGGCCGATGGTGTAGTCGGGGCCGAAGTGCGAGTCCCCGCCGATGCCGGGGATGATGCCGTACATCTGCTGCTCGCCGAGAAGGTGGGGGTAGGCCAACTCCGGCGGCCAGTGCACCGGGCGGCGGCGCGACATGAAGACCATCCACCGGCCGGCCAGGGCGTCCATCGGGTCCACGTAGGTGGGGTGGACCCGCAGGAGGGAGGCGAAGTTCTCGGCCCAGCCGGCCGCCCCGTAGAACGAGCCGTTGGCGTGGTTGGGGATGGGCTGCCAGTCGAACTCCTGCGGCGGGGCCACCAGCCCCAGGTCGTCCTCGTCCATGTGGCCGAAGCGGGCGATCTTCTCGCGGGTCTGCTGGGCCTTGCGCTGCACCAGGTGTCGCAGCCGGTCATCGTAGCTCAGCCCGCCAGCCGGTGCCATGTTCATTCCGCCTCCACCCTGCACCTGTCCCCGTCGGGGCAGCGGACCCGGATGCCTCGCCCCCGCGCCTCCTCCGCCAGGGCCCGCAGCGTCTGGCGGTCCGGGCGTGCGAACCGCTCGCGGGGTTGCTCCATCCCCAGGCTCCTGTACTTGCCCGCCCCCAGCGGGTTGTACGGCAGCAGCTCATAGTACAGCAGATTCCCGAAAGCGCGGATGAAATCCGCGATCCGCCCGATGTCCTCGGCGGTCGCGTTCACTCCCGCGATAACCGGCGTGCGGACGATGATCGGCACCTCCGTTTGCGAAAGCTTCCGGGCGTTTTCCAGGACCTGCTCGTTGCCCGCGCCGGTCCAGCGCCGGTGGGCGGCCGCGTCCATCATCTTGATGTCCAGCAGGACCAGGTCGGTCACGGGAAGCACCGCCTCCACCCGCTCCCACGGCCAGGCGAGGTTCGTCTCGATGGCCGTGTGAATCCCCTGCCCCTTGCACGCCCGCAGCAGCTCACCCGCGAACTCCGGCTGAAGCAGCGGCTCGCCGCCCGACAGCGTCACCCCGCCGCCGGAGCGGTCGTAGAACTCCCGGTCGGCCGCCACCTCCTTCAGGACCTGCTCGACCGTCAGCTCCCGGCCGACCAGTACCAGGGCGTGGGCATAGCAGCCCTCCGCGCAGGCGCCGCAGGCGACGCAGAGCGAGCGGTCGAATGCCCGGCCTCCGTCCGTGATGGTGTGGGCCTGTTTCGGGCAGGCCGTCAGGCAGGCCCCGCAGCCGACGCAGCGGTCGGGGAAGAGTTGCAGTTCCGCCCCCGGGCGGATCATTTCGGGGTTGTGGCACCAGCGGCAGCGGAGGTTGCAGCCCTTCAGGAAGACGGTGGTCCGAATCCCCGGCCCGTCGTGGACCGAGAACCGCTGGATATCACTGACCGTCACCGTGCACCTCAGTTGTGGGCTGTTGCCGGCGGGGTGCCTCCGCCGCCATTGTACCGGACGGGGCCGGACTCGCCGGCTTGAGGGTGATGAGCACGACCTCCCTGGGCGAGAGCACCCGCAGCGGCGGGCCCCAGGTGCCGGCCCCGCGGCTGGCGTACAGGGTCGACCCCTTCGGCAACTCGTGCCGGCCGGTGTACAGCGGGTACATCAGCCTCGTCACCAGGTGGAAGGGAAAGATCTGCCCCCCGTGCGTGTGGCCGGAGAGCTGCAGCCGGAACCGCCCTAGCGAGGCCTCGTCCACCTCCGGCCGGTGCTTCAGAAGCACGGTCACGAGCGGCTCCTCCCCGGCCGACAGGACGTCGCGCTCCTGCGTTCGCGACCCGTCGCCCCCGCGCCAGCCGGCCGGGTCGTCGACCCCCGCCAGCCGCAGACCCTCGCCCAGCGTCACGCATTCGCCCCGCAGCACCCGGAAGCCGGCGGCTTCGTGAAAGGCCAGGCTGTGCTCCAGACCGGCGTAGAACTCGTGATTGCCCAGGACCGCGAACTTGCCCAGGGGCGGATGGATGTCGCGGAACGGGGCGGCCAGGGAAGCGGCGTCGGCGAACGAGGAGTCCACCAGGTCGCCGGTGCTGACGAGGATGTCGGGTTGCGCCTGCTTGATGAGGGCGGCGACCTGAGCCACCCTGCGCCGGCTGCTGCGCGGGCCCAGGTGCAGATCCGATATCTGGGCCAGCCGCAGCGCCCGCCCGCCCGGCGACAGATGCGGCACCTCCACCGTCAGGGTCTTGAGCCGCAGCCGGGACGCCTCCACCAGGCCCCAGCAGAGGCCGAGGACGATGATCCCGCCGATCGCCACCAGGGCGGCCCGGGCCGGCACCAGCGCCGACCGGGCGGCCGGCGCCGCCAGGCAGACGGCCCGGACGGCGAGGTTCCAGGCGTCCACCGGGATCATCAGCACGCAGAACCAGAAGATCACCGCCAGCCACAGGTACCCCACCAGCCCCACGGCGCTGGCCGGCAGCAAATGCCGCCATCGCTCCAGCAGCCGCGCCAGCAGCGGCGCCACGATCATCAGCAGCATGAACCCGGCCAGGGCAAGCCGCCACCTGCCCAGGCCCGGAAAGGCGATGCACAGCTTCAGCAGCAGGTACGAGTGCATCGCCCCGTAGATCCCCAGCACCACCAGGAAAAACACGGGCATCGGTCGGCCTCACTATCGCGATCCGGGCGGCCTCACCGCCGCCGTCCCTGCTGCGCCGCTACCTGGCGGTAGCCGACACGTTCCTCCAGCTCAGCCGGCCGCGGTACGCCACGCGGATCGTCCTGCTCACGCCCGGCAGCAGTTCGAAGTAGTTGTCGTCGGGCACGGCGCCGGCGGGCAGCCGAAGCTCGACGGCGCGGGCATAGGCCCGGCTGCGGAGGATGACCTTGTATTCCCGCCGGCCCGTGCGCTGCACCGACAGGTACACCTTCGGCCGGCCGGGCAGGTCGCGGGGCTCGGCGGCACGGAGGGTGGCCGGCAGAATGGACCGGTCGTCGAGGACGCGGGCGAACCACAGGCCGGCCTTGGGGTCGCGCCGGCCCCGGCCGAAGGTGGCGACCACCGTCCGGGCCGACGCCGCCGCGCTGAATCGCCGGCGGCGAACCTCGCGGACCGACCCGTCCAGGCTGACGTAGCCGTACTCGAGCCGACCCGCCGCCGGACGGGCGGTGTCGTTGGCCAGGGTCACCCTGATCCTCCCCTTGCTGGCGCGGAGGATCAGCCGGCGGTGGGCCAGCGCCCGGCGGACGAAGTACCAGGAGATCTTCCGCCGCAGGTAGTAGTCCAGGATGGTCCAGCCGACCTCGCCCCAGCAGTCGTTGTACATCCAGAACAGCCCGCCGTGGCAGCGGGGGTTCGCCCGCAGGGCCTCCAACTCGTAGCCGAGCATCAGCCCCTGGGTCAGCCCGCCGTACAGGAGATACTCCTGCGGGCTCATCCCGGCCGGGTCGGCGTAGTGCCGGGCGATGCCGGCGTCCACCGTGTCCTGCTCGAAGGTGTTGTTGTGATGCTGCCACACCTTGTCGGTGCGGTCGAAGGGCGCCCCGGCCAGGTATTGCTCGGTGGTCGCCCGGCCGCAGGGCCCCGGGTAGCCGAACTCGCTGACGAACAGGACCGGCAGGTTGTCGAAGCTCTCGGGGGTGATGCGGACGTTGATGTCAGCGTGCATCATGACGTGCCAGTAGTGGCAGTCGCCGACCTGGGGGTCGTTGGCCTCTTTGCCGCCGGCGGGGCTGGAGTACCAGTACGGGATCTCGGGGCAGTTGCGGTGGACGGCCTCGGGCAGCACGCGGCCGAGCAGCCGCGTGACCTTGTCGGTCTCGCGCGGGCCGCCGATGTCCAGGAAATAGTGGCACTCGTTGCTGCCGGAGCAGACGGCCACGCAGGCGTGGTTGCGGAGGCGGCGGGTCTGGTAGTCGGCCTCCTTGGCGATCTCGTCGCGGAAGGACTCCAGGTGGTCGGGGTACGGGGCGCAGCAGAGCATGAAGTCGTGCCAGACGAGGATGCCTTCCCGGTCGCAGGCCTCGTAGAAGGCCTCGGGCTCGTACCGCCCGCCGCCCCAGATTCTGAGCATGTTGAAGTTGGCCCGGGCGGCCTCGACGACCAGCCGGTCCAGCTTCTGGTCGGTGACGCGGGCATAGAGGGCGTCGGGCGGGATCCAGTCGCCGCCCTTGGAGAACATCCGCACGCCGTTGACGCGAAGAGCGAAGCGGTCGTCGGTCTCCAGCTCCAGGAAGCGGATGCCGTAGGAGAGGCTTCGGCGGTCCACCGCCCCGCCGCCCGCCCGCAGGGTCACCTGGATGGTGTATCGGTCCTGCCGGCCCATGCCCGCCGGCCACCACAGCCGGGCACGCCCCACGGGCACGCTCACGTCGAAGTAGTTGTCCCCGATCTGGAGCATGCCTTCGACCCGGCGGCGCTGCACCAGCTTGCCGTCGGGGTCGTACACGGCGACTTCGATCCGGCCGCCGCCGCTGGAGCGGAAGTCCAGCCATTCCGCCTGCACCCTGACTTGCAGCGTCACATCCCGGCCGCGCGGCAAGGCCCTGACGCGGACGTCGCGGAGGACCGCCTGGTTGAGCAGGCGCAGCCTCGGCTGGCCGGCGATGGCCACCGTGGCCGTCCGCGGCGACCAGTCCCAGCCCCAGGAGTACTGCGGCTTGCGGACGAAGGGCCGCCGCGGCTCGCCTCGCTCGGGCCGGCCGCGGCCGGCTTCCGTGGGGATGTAGCCTCCCAGCTCCTCGACCTGCTCGGCGGTGACGTCCTCCACGCCGTGCGTCAGCCGGACCAGCAGCACGTTCTCGCCGGCCCGCAGGTGCCGCTCCACGCGGGCGACGAACGGGCGGAAGGCCGAGGGGTGATCGCCCAGGTGGGCGCCGTTCAGAAAGATGGAGGCGTTGGCGTCCAGCCCGTCCAGGACCAGCTCGGCGGCCTGGGCCTTGCGCATGGCCGGGGGCACCTTGAAGCGCTTGCGGAACCACCAGGAGCGGTCCTCCACCCAGTGGCCTTCGAAGCTGTTGAGGCCCTCCAGGGGCTCTTTCATCCGCCCGGCGGCGATCAGCCCCTGGCGGACGTCGCCGGGTACGGGCGTGGGGATCCAGCCTTCGGCCAGCGCCGCAATCCGCCCGTGCTCCTGCGGCGGGCAGGACAGCGACTCTTCACGAAGTTCCCACGTGCCCGCCAGCGAAATCTCTTTCAGGGCTTCCATCGATCGTTCCTTTGGCTCACCGCTGAGAACGCAGACAAACCTCTTATTCTTCTCTGAGCTTTCAGGCTTTCGCTTCTCTTCGCTTTGCGACCTCTGCGCTCTCTGCGGTGAATTCTTCTGTTTACCGCTGGGAGATGTCCTCAAAGGCCGAGTCGGGGTCCATGCACATCCGCGGCCGGGAGGCGAAGATGTCCGGGCCGATCTTCCGGCGGCCGTAGCCCGTGACGAACAGCTTGACCACGGCACAGTTGGTGTACTCCTGCATGGGCACGGCGATGAAGGTGCCGTCGAACTTGAACTTCACGTCCCGCATTTCCTGGTCGCCGGGGTACATCACGCCGGCGCGGGCGACGTCGTGCCCGCGCTGGACGCGGAACAGGGCGTACGGCGTCTTGGCGTAGCGGATGGTGTCGCCGACGTCCACGTGCTCGTTCATGATGCCGGCCACATAGTCGTTGCCGACGGTATAGAGCTTGCCGCGCGAGCCCCGGGGCACGCGCATGGGGTCGGGCTCGAAGCACAGCACCCGGCGGCGGAACTCGTCGTACAGCGGCAGGTACCGCTGGTACAGGGCGACGTTCTCGTCGGTCGGCTCCACCAGCTTCGGCCAGGCGCCGTTGACGATGCAGCGGCGCAGGAACTCGTCGGTGGAGCGGGTGCGGTCGCCCCACAGGTAAAACAGCGGGGATGCGATCGAGGCCCAGAAGAACTTCTCCTCGTACATGTCGCCGTCGCCTTCCAGCAGCTGGCCGTCCACGTAGCGCATGGAGCGGATGCTCATGGGCTTGTTGGCAAAGCTGGTCAGGTCGCGCGGCTTCATGATCTCGGTCTTGATCAGCCGCTCGACGTCCATGTAGGAGTGGTTAATGCTGTAGGCTCTCTTGCCGTTGACCACGGTGGTGCCGTCGTCGTGGGCGAAATCGATCTCGTAGTGGCGGAAGCAGTCCAGGAAGAAGCCGTCCAGCATGGGGTACTCGTCGAAGATCTTCCGGGCGGACTCGTAGCAGAACTTCCCGAAGGACCAGCGCGGGTCGGCGTTCATGTTGTGGCACATGTACCAGCCGCTGGGGACGTAGTTGCCGTCCTCGTCCTTGACGATGGAGTCGGGCCACTGCCTCTCCACGCGCGGCCGGAAGCCGTCGGTGTAGTTGAAGTACCACTGGCAGGAGATGCCGGCGTCGGCGAGGATCTGGAGCCGGCGCTTGACGTCGTCGCGGGTGTGGCAGAGGTCCTCGACCTTGCAGCCCAGCAGCGCGGCGATCTGCCGGTCCGTGTGCGTGGCCATGTACTCCTCCACCTCCCAGGCGATGCGGTCGGTGAGGGGCTCGCCCCGGCCGGCGCCGCGTACGGGCTGCTGGCGGGCCTCCAGCAGCTTGCGGCGGACGGTCTCCTTGACGCCGATGCGGTACCAGCGGTCCTTGCCGTCCTGGTAGTAGTCGCAGTAGTCCTGGAAGTGGCCGTGCACCTCCATGTACTTTCCGCCCATGGCCACCAGCCGCTCGGCCTGGTCGGAGCTGTGGACGCTGCCGCCGATGTAGCAGCGCTCCTGCCGGTAGATGGTGTCGTTGAAGGGGTCGAAGTATTCCCGCCAACGCTTGTACACCTGGCCCAGGCCGCAGCGCCAGTCGCCCTCGTGGAAGAAGAGCATGACCTTGGTCGTCATCGGCCGCCTGCCTACCAGGCCGATGTAGTAGTTCACCGCCTCCAGCACCGGCACGGTGCGGATGTCCTTGCGCATGGAGCCCCAGTTGTAGCATTTGTCGGCGTTGTTGAAGGCGAACTTGGCGGCCGGCACGTTCTCGTCCACCGGCTCGACCATGGAGTAGCCGACGTTCAGGGCGCGGTTGTAGTGGCTGACCATGGGCAGGATGATCTCCTGGTCGCTGACGTAGGGGATCTGGACGTACATGAACTCGAAGGGCGTCATCCCGTCGAAGGTCTTCTCGCCGAACTTGCACGGGGCCCAGACGTCCCAGCCGGCGATCAGCGGCATGCTGAAGTACACCCGCAGCGAGCGGTCGGCGACCTTGGCGTTTCTCTTCCCGGCGGCCACCTCCCAGACGAAGGCCTCCTGCTCCATCCGCATCGTCACCTGGACGGTGAAGGGCGCGCCCCGGTAGTGGCGGGTGAAGCGGACCACCCCGGCGCGATTGCTGACCTTCGTCATCCGGAAGGGCGTGCGCAGGTCGTCGTACCAGCGGTCGTCGCGCTCGTCATAGATCCGCAGGCCGCCGACGTAGCCGGGGATGCCGCCGCGGACCTGGGCGAACAGGTCCAAGCCCGCCTTCTTGAACTGCAGCGAGCGGATGAAGCCGGTCTTCCGCTCCACGTCCATCCGCACCTCGCCGTTTTCCAGCCGCCAGCAGCCGCTGCGGGTCAGTTTGCTCAGTTTCACGGTTGCCATTGCCAAAGACCTTTCCAAAGGGGTTGAGCCGCTCACCATAGCCGGCCGGGCGGCGATGTCAATGGCGACCCGCCGCGTCAAGCGCCGCCCGGGCGGCTTGCCATCGGGCCCGACGAAGGTAGAATGCCGCCGGAGCCCATTGACCTTTATGTAAGGCGCAGACCAATGGCCAGGACGTACAGCCCCAAGATCGTGATGGTCGGCGGCGGCAGCTACAACTGGTGCCCCAAGCTGCTGCGCGACATCATGCTGACCGACCAGTTGGAAGGCAGCGAGATCGTGCTGCTGGACCCCAAGCTCAAGGCGGCCCGGGAGGTCCAGGCCGCCGGCGAGGCGCTGGCCAGACGCTGGCAGAAGCGCTTCAGGATCCGGGCCACCGCCAGCGAGCCGGCCGCCTTCCGCCAGGCCGACTTCGTCGTCATCACCATCTCCACCGGCGACCTGGAGATGATGGCCCACGACCTGGCCATCCCGGAAAGGTACGGCATCTTCCAGACCGTCGGCGACACCGTCGGCCCCGGCGGGTGGTCTCGCTCGCTGCGGAACGTGCCCGTCTTCGTGCACCTGGCCGACCGGATCGAGAAGTACTCCCCGCGGGCGGTGGTGCTGAACTACACCAACCCGCTGGCCTGCCTGACCGGCGCCCTCCGCCGGGTCAGCCGCCTGCGCAGCGTCGGCCTGTGCCACGGCGTGTTCGGCAACTACCGCCTGCTTCAGCGGCTCTTCGGCTGCCAGGAGCAGGAGCTGGCCGTCCGCTTCGGCGGGGTGAACCACTTCTTCTGGATGCTGGACTTCAGCGTCCGGGGCGAGCCCGGCTACCCCCTGCTCACGAAGCGCCTCGGCCGGAAGTCGCTGGACGAGGCCCTCACCGAGGGCCAGACCGACGAGATGGGCTTCCACTCCCACCACGCCCTGTGCCACGAGCTGTACCGGCAGTACGGCTACCTGCCGCACGTGGCCGACCGCCACACCTGCGAGTTCCTGCCCGGCTACCTCACCCCGCGGCCGGCGGCCCTGAAGGCCTTCAAGCTGGTGCGGACGAGCATCGCCCAGCGCCGCGCCGGCCGCCGGCGCAACCGCAAGTTCACGCTGGCCCTGGCCGCGGGCAGGCTCGACCCCGGGCCGCGCTCGCGCGAGACCGCCGTGGACATCATCACCGCCATCATGCAGCACAGGCCCTTCTGCGACGTGGTCAACCTGCCCAATGAGGGCCAGATCGACAACCTGCCGCGCGGGGCCGTGGTGGAGACGCTGGGGCTGGTGGACTCCCTGGGCTTCCGTCCGCTTGTGACCGGCCCGCTGCCGCCCGTGCTCAGGCAGTTGGTCGGGCCGCACTGCATGTGCCAGCTGATGACCCTGGAGGCCGCCCTGACCGGCGACAGGAAGCTGGCCTTCGAGGCCCTGATGACCGACCCGCTCTGCGGCCACCTGCCCCCCAGCCGGGTGCGGCGGATGGGCGCCGAGCTCATGGCCGCCACCCGCCGCTGGCTGCCGCAGTTCAAATAGCGGCGCATCGCCCGCCCCGGCAGTCAGCGCCGGCGCTCTTCGCCCGGGACTCGCCGCGGAACGTCCGGCATTCGCCTGGGCGGTTCCCGGCGTCTGGGTTCCTGGTCCGGCCCCCCGGGGCGCGGCGGCCGGGGTTCGCTTTTCAGCTCAACGGGGATAGGCGGCAGGTCGTAAAACAGCAGCGTCGCGGTACCGGCCGCTTGGGGAATAATGTACAGGACAGTCAGGACGACCTTCTGCCGCGGCCGCACCAGCATGGCCGTAGTCTTCGGAACCCGGACATACGAAAGCACGGGGCTCCTCTGGCCCGACAGACTGGGCCAAACCGTTCGGGGAGCACTGAGATGCTCGTCACGCTTGCCGGCTTCGAAAACGGTGCACCCGTTGCCCGCCGGCTGGTCGGTGAAGATGGGCAAGAGCTGCGCCGTGCCGCCGAGCTGGAGGCGAACCATCGAACTGAGGAACAGCCGTTGCGGTTCCGTCAGCCACTGCTGGTCCTTCAGCAGTCTCTCTTGCACCTGTGTTTCCCCCAAGGCCGACTTCCACGTGGCCTCGTCGCGCTCCAGAAGCTTCAACAGTTTGTCGGAAAGGAAGGGCTTGGCCTGGAGGAGGCAGGCCTTCACGCCGCCGGGGTCCGGCGAGAGGGCCTCGAACTGCACCTGGATCATCGCCACCGCATCATGGGTCCCCTTGGAGGAAATCGTGATCCCCGATGGGTCGGAATAAGAGCTGCTCGTCACCCCCCCGAGCACCTTCACCCGCCAGGGCCAGTCCCACGGAACCCATTCGCGATTGGCCTCGTCCCACACGTGCCCCAGGGCCTCCCGCACCTTCTGGTCCGTCGGGGCGATCTTCAAGGCCGCCGCCTCGGCCTCGGCGGCCTCGGCCTTCAGCCCGCGGGCCTTGCACCACGTCGCCAGCCCGGCCAGAGCCATGACCTCGTTGCTCGCGGACTTCACGCGAATGCGGTAGATCGCCTGGGCGCAGGCCCGCGCGGCATCCGGCGACTGCGGGCCTGCCTCCAGCTCCAGCAGGAACTCATCCAGCCGCGTGAGGTCTCCGCCTGACGCGGCCGCGGTGACGGCGTCGAGCTGGTTCTGGTTCCGCCACTGCTCCAGGCCCCACTGCTGGCACCACCGGGCCAGCTCCCATTTCTGCCCGGCCGTCTCAGCCCCCTTCCTGCGCCGTTCGTACTCACCCGACAGGCAGCGCGCGGTTTCCTCGCGCAGGCCGCGCTCCCGGCACCACTCCGCCAACTTCTCCAGCGCCTCAGCGTCCTGACCTGCCGCGGCCAGCCTGGCCTTGAACTCCAACCTGCTGGCCTGAAGCTCGCAGGCGTCGGTCTCGGCCTTCATCCCATGCCCCTGGCACCACGAGCCCAGCTCGCGCCAGGCCTTGGGGTCTTGCCCGGCCTTGGCCGCGCGGAGCTGGTAGGCCTTCGCCAGCAGCTCGTTCCGCTCCTCGGTCAGGGCGGCCTGCCCGGCAAAGTCCAGCAGCTTCTTGAGCTGGGCGTCGTCGGTCAGCTCGGCCGTTGCCAGCATGCGCTGGTATTCGGGCCTGAGCCGCTCCGGCACGATGACCTCTCTGACCATGCTCTTGGGAAAGCTCATCTCGCCGCCGCCAGCCATGGTCAGGACGTAGAAGTCGCCCTTGTCCGTGACCTTTCCCTCATACCGCGAGCCGCTGTGGGTGATCAGCACGTCGGCGTCTGCGACCTGCAACGGCAGGCCAAGGGCGCAAGCCGCCGCAACGATCGCGATGGTCCGCACTCTGGACACAGTTCTTCCTCCGGTAGGGCCGCCGTTTCGGGTCGGGCGTTCGGCCCGCCCCCGCGATCGGCGACGGTGCACAAGTTTACCCCGGCAAGGGGGCGTCGGCAATGGCCTTGGCCGGCCGACCGGCGAGAACCGCCCGCCGCCCCCATGGGGCGCAGAGCCCCGGCAGGAACCAGAAGAGCTTTGCCTTCGGGCCCTCGGTAGGGCATAAGAGAGCCGGCCGCGAGGGGCCGCGGTCGCCGGGCGGGCCGCTTCAGTCTCACCGGGAACGCAGGACGGCTGCCCGTGCGGGGTGCTCCCAGCATGAAAGGATGAGGTAGATGATACGCCTGGAAGCGAAAAACGACGTCAGCCCGATCTGCCCTCACTGCTCGAGCGAACTGGACACCATTTGGATGCGCGAGCTCACCGGCTTCCTGGGCAGGCGGTACGTCTACTTCTGCCCGCACTGCCGCAAGGTGCTCGGGGTGTCGCACCGGAAGGGATTCTTCATGGGCTGAGCCGCCTGGCCAGGCGCCGCCGACCGGGAACATTGCCGCTCGCCCCTCCGGCCGTGCCCTGGCCGCAACCACGGTAGGAACGCGACGTCCCATATTGCCGGGTGTCCGCATCCACCGGGGCGGTTATGATACGTTCGCAGGCAGAATTGCAGGCGGGTTGCGCTGCATCCCCAGGACCTTCTGGGGTCTTGTACGGAACTGGATTCACTGTTGGGCGGCCTTGAATGCGCGCGCTCTTCATATGCCTGGTCCTGCTGGTCGGCGGCGGCTTCGTGTTCGCAGCCATCATGGCGCTCTTCACGCCGCCGCGCGAACGTTCGGCACGGCGTCTTCTTCGTGCGCTCTGCGTGTGTTTGACCGTGTACGGCGCGCTGGCCTTTTTCGGGCAAATGCTTAGCGCCATAGCCGGTCCATGGTTGCCCGGCGATTCCTGGGAGTGGCCGATGGGCTACGTGGGCGGGGTCGTCACCGACTCGGCCGGACGCTACATCGCGCCACATTGCCCGTCCGGAAGGATCCAGGTTTACGATAGGGACCGCAAGTTTGTGCGCGGGTGGTTTGTGGATGCGGGGGGCGGGATCTTCAAACTGCGCGTCATTGAGGACGACAAGATCGAGGTCTTCACTGCCCGGCGGCAGAGGCGTTTCCTCTTTGCCCCGGATGGCACGCTGCTGGAGCGCGGCAGCTACAGGCCCAGGTCCTACCCGGATCTGCCGTCGGGGCCTTCGAGTGCCATGGTCTTCGATACGCCGTGGGTCCTGTGGCCATTCTCGCATCCGTTCATCGCCTGGGCTTTGATGTTCATTGGGCTGGTGGCGCTTATTGCCCTCGATAGGAAAAACAAGGCCAGAAGTACAGCCGCCAAACAATCTCCCGGAGCCGACGCCACGGATCGCCCCGCCCGGCGCTAACCCGGAGTACGCACGGGGCGCATTTCAGGCGGCATGCCTGGCCGCCCAACCATCTGCCGGCTTGGCCATAAGCGTCTGCCTGCCGGAGGCCAGCCTCGCTGTCGGCGAGGGTGTTCGGCCACGGCGGGGCGTGGTACAATATCTCCACAGGAGGTCTTCACCTTTCCGCAGAGCGAGTGGGCCGGCCGCGTGGATACGGAGCAACGTCGGATGAAGACCGTTGGGAGGTTCATTTGGGCGGCGGCGCTTGTGCTGGCCGGGGCGCCCGGCTTCGGGGCGGTGCCGCATTCGCCGCGGATCGACACGGTGTCGCTGGCGGCCGATCAGGGCTGGGCAGGCGATCCGGACATCATCTGGTACGACGACTTCAGCGGCTCGGAGGACCTGCTCACCCGCTACTTGGACAACGGCGGCGGCTGCACGGTGATTTCGTATGAGGCCCTGGGCGGGACGGGCAAGTCGGTCCACGGCCTGTGGCAGGTCGGGCAGGTCAACGCCGGCGGGGTAAGGAAGTGCTTCGGGCGGTGCCCGGCCGACTATCGTGGCTGCGCGGTCCGCACCACCGAGGACTTTCGGGACATCTACTGGCGGCATTACGTGAAGCACCAGCCCGGGTGGATCGGCAACCCCGGAAAGATGTCCCGGGCCACGGCCTTTGCCGGGGCCAACTGGTCGCAGGCGATGATCGCCCACATCTGGGGCGGGTACTCGCTGAACCTGGGCATAAGCCCCGCCCGGGGCGTGGACGCCAACAGCCAGGTCGTCACCACCTGCTACAACGATTTCCCGAACCTGACCTGGTTCGGCTGGCAGCAGGGAGACTACCAGATCTTCGACACGGCCGAGAGCGGCCGCTGGGTGTGCCTGGAGGGGCACGTCAGGCTGAACACGCCGGGCCTGTCCGACGGCGTGTTTACCTTGTACATCGACGGCCAGGTCCAGGCCCACAGCCCCAACCTGAACTGGGTGTACAGCTGGCAGGACTACGGCATCAACGCTGTCTTCCTGGAGAATTACTGGAACGACGGCTCGCCGGTGGAGCAGGAACGGTACTTCGACGATTTCGTCATCAGCACCAGCTACATCGGGCTGGCGAAATCGCCCGTCCGCCCGATGGTCACGAAGACCGCGTTTCGCGACGACGATGCCGGGGACTCCCAGTCGGCCTGGCAGCTGCAGGTGACGGACGAGTACGGCAGCGCCGTCCTCTGGGACTCCGGCACCATCCTCGGCGGCGGGGACACGGTGGCGCTGGACGCCGATCACGGGCTCTTCCAGGGCGGCCTGGCCGGCAAGACCATGCTGGAGCCGGACACGCTCTATGCCCTCCGCGCCCGCCAGCGGGACGGCGGCGGCAGTTGGTCGGACTGGTCGCCGTGGATGACCGTGCTGCGGACGGCCGCGGCGACCCCGGGCGACGCCAACTGCGACGGAAGCGTGGACGGGCTGGACTACAACGCCTGGTCGCTTCACTACCTCCAGGGCGGCAACTGGGAATTCGGCGACTTCAACGGCGACGCCGTCGTGGACGGGCTGGACTACAACCTCTGGTCGCTCAACTACGATCCCGCGGCCGGCGCAGCGGTTCCCGAGCCGGCTACCCCGCTGCTTCTCTGCGCCGCCGCGATGCTGCTCGGGCGGCGGCGACGCTGAGCCGCCGCGTCCGCAACCCGGCAACGTGTGGCCGCGGGCGCGGGGCCCCCACGGATAAGAACGATCGCATTTCACGCGTCCCGGCGCGGATTGAGGTCTGGACACGGCGGGCGGAAGAACTAGAATGTCGCGAACCGCGCCGCGGTCAGGCGCAACAATAAGCTGTCGGGGGTCGCATTGACCAAGCCGGGCAGGTCGGGCAAGACTGAGGAAGGCCAACCATGAACCAGATTGAACCGGTCAGGTCCCACTTTCACACGAGCTGTCCAATGGCACGAGGGGCAAGCCGCCCCGTCGCGGCAGCGCTGGCCGCCGCGGCCATGCTGGCGACGCTGGTCGCCGGCTGCCCCGCCCGGCCGGGCGAGGTCACCACCGCGCCATCCCCCGCCAAAGCCCCAGAGCACGTCACCTGCACGGGCAAGGTCGTGGATGCGGAGGGCAGCCCGGTGGCCGGAGCCGCCGTGACGGCGTGCAAGTGGTCCAGGAAGTATCATCAGTTTTCCGGCACCGCCGAGGTCATCACCAGGACAACCAGCAAGGCCGACGGGAGCTTCTCCTTCCGGGCCCCGGCCGGCGAGCACTGGGTGTCCGTGGTGGCCGAGAAGGACGGCCTGGCCATCGGCTGGGAGAGTCTGGACCTCAGGGAAGGGAAGACCGAGGCCACGATCAAGCTCGACAAGCCGCTGGTGCTGGCCGGGGCGGTCGTGGATGAAGCCGGCGCGCCCATCCGGGGGGCGAGGGTGGCGGTGGACCTGCGTCCGGCCCACGGTTCGGCAGGCAGGTCGTGGCTGTATGAGCACGACGTGATCGAGTCGCTGGTGGCCAAGACGGGCGGGGACGGGCGATTTGAGTTCCGCAACGTGCCGCCGGGCTGCACGGGCGAGTTCCGGGTGGAAGCCGCCGGGCGGGCCGCCCTAAGGACGGAATACGACCGCAGAAGGCACGGCTACCCCGCCCCGGCGACCGACATCGAGCTGGTGCTTCCGCCGGAGGGGCGGATCGAGGCGACCGTCGTGGAGAAGGCCACCGGCCGCCCCGTGGGCGAGGTGGCGCTGATGGCCGAGGACGTGCGCTCAGCCTTCCGGCGGCTGGGCGAGTGCGTTTCGAAGAAGGAGGGTCGTTTCCGCTGGGACAAGCTGCCGGCCGGCGGATACCAACTGGCCGTGGCCGCCCCGGGGGAGGGCACGCCGGAATGGGTGGCCGGCGCGGTGAGGGTCGAGGTCAAGGCCGGGCAGACGGCCGGCGGGGTGAAGGTCGAGCTGACCCGCGGCGGGGGGGTTGAACTGGCCTTCATCGACGCCGAGGGCGGCCAGCCGGTCCGCTACCCCAACGTCGGCCTGTGGAACAAGAAGGAAGGGCTGTTCACGCACACTACCGGGACGGCCGAGGACGGCGTGGTCCGCCTCCGGCTGCTGCCGGGTGAATACAACATCTCTTGGGTGGCGGCCGATCACTACTCCATGACCCGGGCGGCCGGGGTCGTCACCGTCGAGCCGGACAAGACCGCCCGGCTGGAGATCAAGCTCAAGAAATCCCCCCGCTTCCACGGGGTGGTGCTGGACCCGGCCGGCAGGCCGCTGCCCGGGGCAACGGTCTGCACCCTGCCGGGCCGGCGCGAGGCGACCACGGACGAGCAGGGCAAGTATGAGCTGTGGCAGGACTTCCAGCGCTGGCCCTATCACAAGTCGTTCCTGCTGCTGTGCCGGCACACGCAGCGGAACCTGGCCGCGGCCGCGGAGGTCAGCGACCCGGCCAAGCCCACCGACCTGAAGCTCGCTCCCGCGCTGAGCATCGCCGGGAAGGTCACCGGCCCGGCGGGCAAGCCCATCGGCGAGGCGCGGGTGTCGGTCCTGATCGACCAGTCCGAGCCCGACCCGCGGGCCTTCGACGCAGGGGCCGCCACGAACGAGGCCGGGCGCTACGAGGTCAGGGCCCTGCCGCCGGGGCGCGACTACGTCCTGCGGTTCGAGGCCAAGGGCTGCGCCACGGTGGACGTGGTGGTGCCGTGCCCGTCTTCGCAACAGCTTCGGACCGAGGCGGCCAGTGTGACCCTGCGGCCGGTGCAGCGAATCGCCTCCGACGCGGTGGCGCGGGAGATCGCCGTGCCGGAGATCCCCGGCGGCTGGGCCATCTGGGGCTCCACCGGCCGGGACGCCCGCGGGCACATCTGGTTCGGCGTCTCCGCCCACGAGGTGGAGGTGCCTTCGGCCCACCTGTTCGAGTACGACCCGGCCGGCGGGGAGGTGACGGACCGGGGCGACGTGGTCTCGCGGCTGAAGGAGGCCGGCGTGTACCGCCAGGGCGAGGGGCAGATGAAGATCCACACCAAGATCGTCCAGGCCGGCGAGCACCTGTACTTCTGCTCCATGGACGAGCAGGGCGAGGACCAGGAGAAAGGCATCCTGCCCACCTGGGGCGGGCACCTGTGGCGGCTGCGGCTGAAGGACAACCGCTGGGAGCACCTGAAGACCGTGCCGGAGGCGCTGATCGCGGTGGCCGCCGGCGGCAAGTACGTCTATGCCCTGGGCTATCTGGAGCACGTGCTGTACCAGTACGACACGGCCAGCGGGGACATCCGCTCGGTGAAGGTCGGGGCCATCGGCGGGCACGTGTCGCGGAACTTCCTGTGCGACCGGCGGGGGCACGTGTACGTGCCGCGGGTCGAGGCCGGCCAGCGCGGCGGGCCGGCGGCCAGCCTGGTCGAGTACGACGGCTCGCTGAAGGAGATCGCCCAGACCCCGCTGAAGTACTACTTCCACCGCAGCCCGGTCGACGCCCACGGCATCACCGGCCACGCCATGCTGCCGGACGGCTCCATCGCGTTTGTCACCCAAAACGGCTGGCTGTCGCTGGTAGAGCCCTCCGCCGACGGGCCGGCCAAGGTCACCGAACTCGGCTGGTTCCACCCCAACGGGCCGCGGTATTCCGCCTCCCTGTTCGCCGACTCGGCCGGGCGGTACCTCATGGGCCTGACCCGCGGCGACTGGGACCAGCCGTACGATTGGGTGGTCTACGACCTCAAGACCGGGACGCACCGCCTGGCCGGCTTGCGATTCACGGAGCGGAAGGGGCCGCAGCCGGACAGGGCCTGGCTGTTCGGCTGCCAGACGCGGGACGACGCCGGCGACTGCTACGCGGTGGGGGTCCAGCCCACCGGCGAAGCCGAGCATCGCGACAAGCCGA
>LJUF01000283.1 GCA_001303665.1 Phycisphaerae bacterium SM23_33
CGGGCATCGGCTGGGGGCGCTGGGTCCGGCTTGACACCCCGGCGAGGGCAGATAGCATAGTCGGCGGTGACAGGCCCGAACCCCACAGCGATACGGCAGTGCCTGGCGGCTGTTCTGCTGCCGCTGGTGTTGGCCGGGCCGTCGGCAGGGGCCGCGCCCGCTGAGAAGGAGCTGATCGTCTGGGGCTCCTGGCGGCGGCGCGGGCTGGAGGCGGCCTACAAGGTCTTCGAGAAGGAGCACCCCGGCTGGAAGGTCATCACTTCGTCGGGCGCGACGGCCGGCAGGATGGACCCGCAGAAGCTGATGTGCGGCATCGCCGGGGGCAGCCCGCCCGACACGCTCATCCAGGACCGCTTCTCGGTGGGGGAGTGGGCCGTCCGGGACGCCTTCGTGCCCCTCGACGAGATGATCGCCGAGAGCCTCCGCCAGGAGGACTGGGCGGCGGCCGTTCGAGGCGCCCTGGCGGCCGGCCGGACGACACAAGCACGCGAGTGGCCAACCTCATCGCGTCGCTGGAGCCGATCGGCCCCAGCCGCCAGCTTACCATCGCCCGGGAGATCGCCGCGGCCATCCAGGCCGGCAGGGCCCAGCAGGCCGCGCTCGGCCGTGCCGAAACCCTCGTCGAGCTCTGCCAAGGCATCCACGCGGAGCGCTACTACAAGACTTGCTGGGAGGAGGCGTGCTTCGGCTCAGGCAGCCGGCGGCGCGTCTATGCCGTCCCCAACACCACCGACGACCGGGCCCTGTACTACAACATCGACGTGCTGGACAGCTGCAAGACGGCCCTGTTCGAGGCGGGCTACTTCGAGCTGGCTGCCGATCCGGCCACGGGCAGGAAGGTCAAGCAGGTCCGCCCGCCGAGGGACTGGGACGAGCTGAAGGACTACGCCCGCCTGCTGAGCAAGTGGGACAAGAAGGGCAATCTGGAGCGCCTGGGCTTTGCGCCGAACTACGGGAACAGTTGGCTGTACATCTACGGCTGGCTGAACGGCGGGAAGTTCATGAGCGGCGACGGTCGCACGTGCACGCTGGACGATCCTCGCATCGTCGAGGCGCTCCAGTTCATGGTGGACGTCTACGATCTGTTCGAGAAGCGCGACGCAAACGGCCGCGTCCTCAAGCGGGGCATCGAGGCGGTTGACGCGTTCCAGAGCACCTTCGAGGGCGGGGAGTTCGATCCGTTGATCACGGGCAAGGTGGCCATGAAGATCGACGGCGACTGGTTCCAGAACCACATCGCCAATCACGCCCCGACGCTGCGGTTCGGCGTGGTGCCCGCCCCGGCGCCGAAGGGGAAGAAACCGATCACCTGGTCGGGGGGCTTTTCCTGGGCCATCCCGCGGGGGGCGAAGAATCAGCGCATGGCCTTCGAGTTCATCCGCTTCCGCATGACCGACCGGATCTGGCGGCTGTATCATCGTGTCGAGAAGCGGTTCTCAGAATCTCAGGGCAAGAGCTATGTCCCGCAGATGGCCCCGCTGCCGCACATCAACACCTGGACGCAGAAGGAGCTGGTGGACAACAACCCGGACCTGCCGGCGCGGATCAAGAGGAACTTCATCCTGTTCGGCGACCTGATGAAGGTCTCCAAGTTCCGTCCCGTCACGCCGGTGGGCCAGCTCCTGTGGGACCACCACGTCCGGGCCTACGAGGAAGCCGTTCGGCACACCTATACGCCCGCCAAGGCCCTCGAGCGCGGCCGGAGGGAGGTCCAGAAGCAGCTCGACCTGATCTACAAGGAGAAGGTCTATCCCAAGGTCAACTGGGTCTGGCCGATCGGCGTGATCGCCCTGCTGCTGGTGGGCGGGGCGGCGTTCATTTTCCTGCGGTGCGGGCGGCTGCGCCTGCTGCGGGAGATGGCCCGCCCGGAGTCCCGGGCCGGGTACCTGTTTGCCTCGCCGTGGATGCTGGGCCTGGTCGTCCTGACCGCCGGGCCGATCGTCGTGTCCATCATCTACAGCTTCTGCCGCTACGACGTGCTGCATCCGGCAGAGTTCGTGGGCCTGGACAACTACTCCCACCTGTTCCGCCAGGACCCGCTGTTCTGGAAGTCGCTGATCAACACGGGCTTCATGGTGCTGGGCATCCCGCTGGGCATGGCCGCCGGGCTGGGCGTGGCCATGCTGCTGAACACCAGGGTCAAGGGGATGCAGGTGTACCGGACCGTCTTCTACCTGCCGGCGATCGTCCCGGCGGTGGCCAGCTCGATCCTCTGGATCTGGGTGCTGAATCCCAAGAACGGGCTGATCAATTCCCTCCTGCGGGTGTTCGGGATGTCGGACCCGCCGGGGTGGCTGACCAGCCCGGACCTGTGGATGGGCTCGAAGATGGGCATCATCGTCATGGGCCTGTGGGGCGCCGGGGCGGGGATGATCATCTGGCTGGCCGGCCTGAAGGGCATCCCCCAGCATCTCTACGAGGCCGCCGAGATCGACGGGGCCGGAACCTGGGGCAAGTTCTGCCACGTCACGCTGCCGATGCTCAGCCCGTATATCTTCTTCAACCTGATCATGGGCGTCATCGGCACGCTCCAGATCTTCGCGCAGGCGTATATCATGACGCAGGGCGGCCCGGCCGACTCCACCCGCTTCTACGCCTACTACCTCTTCGACAATGCCTTCCGGTACTTCCGGATGGGCTACGCCTCGGCGTTGGCGTGGATCCTGTTCCTGATCATCCTGGCCCTGACGCTGATCCAGTTGAAGCTGGCGCCCAAGTGGGTGCATTACGAGGCGGAATAGCCGATGCGACGCGTGGCCTTCGGCATCCTGCTGGCCCTTCAGTTGGCCCTGGTTCTGGGGCTTCTGGGCGTCTTTGGCACGGTGAGGGGCTGGCTGCCGAGGCTGCTGGTGCTGGCCGGGGCGCCGGCGGCGATTGCCCTCTGGCCGTTCGTCTGGACGGCGGCGACCCTGGCGGCGGCCGCGGTGCCCGTTGCGGCTGCGATGCCGGGGCGGTGGCTGGACGGCCTGGTGGGCTGGCAGCTCGTGTTCCTGGAGGCGCTGGCCCTCCTGGCCCCGGCCAACCTGATCGTGACGGACTGGCTCGGCCCGGCGGCGGCGCCGTGGGCTTGGCGGGCGGTTCTGATCGGGCACATCATCGCGGCCGCCGGGCTGGCGGCATGGCTTCGGCGCCTCATCCCGGCCGGTGTCCTGGGGCGGGTCCACATCGGCATCGGGCTGTGGCTGGAGGCAAGCGTCGTCACCGTCCTGGTGATCGCCATCATCTACAGCGGGCTTTCGCAAGGCCCGTTCTTCTGGATCTGGCTGTTCGGCATGATTACGGCCCTCGTCGTGGCCGTGGCGTGGGTGGTACCGAGGAATCGCCTCGGCAAGATTCTCGCGCACGCCACGCTCGTGCTGGGATGCGTGGTATTTGCCTTCCCGTTCCTGTGGCTGGTCAGCACGAGCTTCAAGTACAACGAAGAGATCTTTGTCTACCCGCCGAAGTGGGTGCCGTCGGCCCCCCCGGCGGTGCGGCGGAGCCCGTATCTGACCGCCGAGCCGTACCGCGCCCTCCAGCGCCCCGAGGGAATCGACAAGTCCCGCTGGCAGCGGCTCCGGCCGAGGTTGGAGCAGGCGGTGTGGGCCAAGGCCCAGCAGACCAAGCTCCTGACGAGGACGCTCACCGGGCCGATCGACGCCGAGGACGTCCCCCGGACTTTGTCGCATGGGCTGTTGGCTTCGGCAGCGAAGGGGGTCGAGGACCGCGTGTGGGCCTGGGACCGGGACGAGCCAATCGTCGAGGCCGTCACCGAGCGCGTTGACGCCGCGCGCGTCGCGGAGGTCTGGAAACACGTTCACCGATCCGTGGCCCTGCGCGACCCGCGGGTGAGGGACGTGGACCTGGTGGAGGTCGCGCTGGGCCCGGCGCAGCCGGCGGGCACGAGCGCCACTTCGCTCCCGGCTGCCGGGACGAGGGCGGGCGGCCACCTTCACCTGTGGCGCCCGGGGCCGAACGCCGGAACCACGCAGTGCTCGCGCCGGGCGGCCGAGATCAAGCCGCCGAAGAAGGACGAGAAGCCCGGCAAGCCCGCAGCGGACAAGAAGGACAGCAAAGACCCCCTTCTGATCCTGTACGATTTCAGCCGGGGCAACCGCGCCGTCGCCTACGCCGATCTTCCCCTGCCGTTTGCCAGCGATCGCCTGCTGAGCATCTCCGTGCCGATGCGCCAGGATCGGTCCTGGCACAAGCTGCGCTTCGAGGTCGAGATCGACGGACGCCTCTACGCCACCGAGGACCAGCTCTATCTGGGCAACTACCGCTGGCAGGACATCACGCTGAAGTTCAAGGACAAGGACCGCCGGGACGAGCGGGACGAGGGCGTCTGGCCGATCGTCAAGACGGCCGATTCCGGCGGCTACGCCGAGCGCGGCAAGTTCCGCCTGCGGTTGATCATCGACAGATGCTCGCGCTGGCGGTCGCTGTGGAACAAGTACACCGACAGCTACCGCCGCGCCTACATCGCCACCGAGCACCGATGGCGGTACCTGTTCAACAGCATCTACCTGGTCGTGCTGAACGTGCTGGGGCAGATCCTCTCGTGCTCGCTGGTGGCGTACGCCTTTGCGAGGCTCAAGTGGCCGGGGCGCGACGTCCTGTTCGCCGTGATGCTCTCCACCATGATGCTCCCCCCGCAGGTGACGATGATCCCGGTGTTCCTGATCTTCAAGCACCTGCACTGGTACAATACGCTGAAGGCCCTGTGGGTGCCGAGCTTCCTGGGCGGGGCGTTTTTTATCTTCATGCTGCGGCAGTTCATGAAGACGATCCCCGTGGAGCTGGAGGACGCGGCCAAGATCGACGGCTGCGGGTTCTTCGGGGTCTACTGGCGGATCATCCTGCCGCTGATGAAGCCGGCCCTGGCGGCCGTGGCCATCTTCACCTTCATGGGAACCTGGAACAACTTCATGGGCCCGCTGATCTACCTCAACGACCAGCGCCTCTACCCGCTGGCATTGGGGCTGTTCGAGTTCAAGAGCCAGTACGGCGGGGAGTTCGGCATGATGATGGCCGCCTCGACCATGATGACCCTGCCGGTGGTGGCCATCTTCTTCCTCGCCCAGAAGTACTTCATCCAGGGCGTCACCCTGACGGGGATGAAGGGGTAGGCCTACAGCGCAAGAGGGTATGGCGACCCCCCCGGGGCAGGTTCGAGCAGATGCGCCGTTCGGCGGGGTCTGTTCCGG
>LJUF01000284.1 GCA_001303665.1 Phycisphaerae bacterium SM23_33
CAGCCGCGGCCGTTGCGCCGCTTGCCGGACCCCCGCAACACCCGCCCGCGCCGCCGCGGCCGGGCCTACCCCAGCAGGAGTGGATCCCCATCCTCGGCCGGTCGGCTGCCGGCGTGCCGCGGTTCTGGGCCGAGGCCGCCGACGGCCGGGGCGTCACGGTGCTGACCGACCTGATCCGCCGATACGCCCGCCGCTCCGGACGCCGCGTGCAGCAGGCCGTCGCCTCCGATGCAAGCGGCCGCCACGGCGGCGCCGTCCAAGTCGTCACCCTGTCCACGCCCGACCCCGACAACGTGGCCGAGTTCCTCGCGGCCGGGGTCTTGAAGGCAGAATACCCCGACGCCTTCGCGGTGCGGATCGACGGTGACTCCATGGCCCCGGAGATCCGCCACGGCGACATCGTGGTCTGCGCGCCCTCGGCCCCGGCGGCCGAGGGGCGAGCGGCCGTCGTCCAACTGCAGGGCCAGATCGGGGTGACCTGCAAGATCTGCCGAAGACAGGGCGACACCGTCCACCTGGTGCCCGTCAACGAGCAATATCCGCCGCAGTCCTTCCCCGCCGAAAAGGTCGTGTGGGCGCTGCGGGTCCTGGCGCGGGTCAGCGCCGAGTGAGCTGGGCGTTGCATGCGGGGTGCCGGCGCTGCCTGAAGACGTCGCGAGATTGGGGCATGCTTCACTGAAGTGAGCACGCCACCAGATCGTGATTATCCTCATTTCACCCCGGCCGAGGAGCCTTCACTGAAGTGAGCACGCCACCAGATCCTCATGATCCTCATTTCACCCGGGCCGGGGAGCAAACGAGCCGGCCGTCGTCGCGAATAAGGCGGCAGCGATAGGACGGGCCGCGGGCGACGGAGTTGTCCTTCCCGGCGCAGCTCGACGGGCACAGTTCAGGTGAAGGCGGGCGGGCCGCAGACACACGAATCAGCGAGCGCAACTTCCATTTGTGTTTTGCGCCCCGGACGCACATGCTATTCCAGGCGCGCATGCATGTCCGCGGCGCGACACGAAGCAAGGAGACGTCAAATGCCCGCAGGTCGAAGGAGCCCGCCTGAAGGGGGGGTCTTTCCAGACCCCCAGACCGGAGCCACCATTCACCAGCTCACGAACTGGCACGCCCACAGCCATCACCTGTACTTCACCAACAGCGGGCTGTGGGACGGCGGCAGGCGGCTGCTGATCGGCTCGCACCGCCACAACGCCCGCAACTTCTGCAGCGTGGAGCTGGCCACGGGCGAGATCACCCAACTGACGGACTTCCCGCCCGACGCCTGGCCGAACCTGCTGTCGGGCTTCGTCAACCCCGTCCGCGATGAGGCCTACTTTGTCATCGACCGAGAGGTCCGGGCCCTCGACCTGCGGACGTACGAGCAACGGCGACTCTACGCCGGCCTCGAAGGCTACCGCAGCGGAAACCTGAGCTGCACCGCCGATGGCAGAACCGTCTGCCACGTCGTGCAGGAGGACCTCTCGGGCAAGATCCGCATGGACCTGGGGCACGGGTACATCGGCTTCGCCGAGTATTCGGCGGCCCGGCCGCGCTGCCGGATCGCGGCCATCCCCGTGGACGGCGGGGAGGCCCGCGTGGTCTACGAAGAGAAATTCTGGCTGGGCCACATCAACACCTCGCTGGCGCTGCCGGAGGTGCTGACCTTCTGCCACGAAGGGCCATGGGAGAAGATCGAGCAGCGGATGTGGATGCTGAACATCTCCACCGGCAAGGCCGAGCCGCTGCGGAAGCAGGCGCCCGGCGAGACCATCGGCCACGAGTACTGGTTCGCCGACGGCCAGCGCGTGGGCTATCACGGCACCAGGCCGGCGAGGGGGAAAGACCGCAGGCGGCAAGTCGGCCCGCGCGGCGTGCACATCTTCGGGAACATCCGCTGGGACAACACCGGCCGGCAGGAATTCGACTTCCCGCACGGCTCGACGCACTTCCACAGCATGGACGAGCAACTCATCGTCGGCGACGGCTCGCGCGAGCAGCCGTTCCTGCTGCTGTGGCGGCTCAAAGACGGAAAGTATGAAGGCCCGCGTCGGCTGCTGACCCATCGCGGGAGCTGGCACGTGCAGCTGCTGCACGTCCACCCGCGGATGTTCCGCGCCGAGGACGGGCAGGCCCGCATCGTCTACACCGCCGACCCCCAAGGCTACGGCAACGTGTACATCGCCGACGTGCCGGACTTCGACTCCCTGCCGGAGGTGGAAGGAAAAAAGTGAGGCCGAGTGCCTCCGGCCGCGCGCGGCCGGGAGCAGAATAACAGGGGCATCCCAATCCCGGCAGCTGCCGAGGGCTGCAGAACGGGTCAACCTCATCCCGCCGCCAGGCGCCCCAGGCGGCGGAGGGCGCCGGTCTTTTCCGGGTCGCCGATGCGGGCCTTGCGGACGGCCTCGGTCAGCACGGCGATGCTGCGGTCGTAGGTGGCCCGGTCCACGGGGAAGGGATGCCCGTCCTTGCCGCCGTGGGCGAAGGAGTAATCGGCGTATTTCGGCACCGCGGGCGAGACGCCGGCGGCCGGCGCCGGCTGGGCCGGGTCGCGGTGGCTGGCCGGCGCCTCATAAATCAGCTCGGCCAGCAGCGACAGCGCCCGGATGGTGGCCGGTCCCAGGCCGGAAACGCCCAGCAGCGACTCGAAATTCTTCGGGTCGAGCCCATGGGCACGGCGCAGGATCCGCTCCAGGCGCGGCAGGTTCACGTCGGCGCCCAGCACGGGGTGGTGGTCGGGCAGGAACAGGGTCGGGCCTTCGGTCAGCCGCGCCAGCTCCGCAACGACCTTCTCGGGTTTGTCGCGGACGATGGCGGCCGAGGCGGCCCGGTTGTCGCCGGCCTCCCAGGCGACCATGTTCAGCAGCGGCAGCGCCGGCGCTTCGGGCCTGGTCCGCGCGGCGGCGTCGGAAAGGTCAGATATCGCATTGTGAGGCTCGCACACGAAATCCTCCACGGACTCGCCCAGCCAGTGGTACCGCCGCGCCAAGCCGGCGGCCTCGTTCATCCCCTGCTGGACGACGCACCAGGCCCCGCCGGGGGTGAAGAAGAAGCTGTGATGGTAGACCTGGAAGCCGTCCTGGACCGCAGCGGAATCCACCTTGGCGGCGGTGCGCGAGGCATAGACCAGCCTCTCGCCGGCGGTGATGGCCAGCCGGTCGGCGGCGGCGGCGATCTCGGCGGGGGTCTTTCGGCTGGTGGCGCCCTTGCCGCCGGCGACGAGGATGCCCAGGTCGTCGCCACAGGCTTTGGCGGCCTCTTTGACGGCACCGCAGGTGACGGTGGTCAGGCCGGAGCTGTGCCAGTCGAAGCCCAGGGCGCAGCCGAAGGCCTGGAACCACCAGGGATCGGCCAGGCGGCGGAGCATTTCGCCGGGCCCGAAGGCATCCACGACCGCCATGGTGATGGCGCCGGCCAGACGCTTCATCCGCTGGAACAGCCAGGCGGGAGCCTTGCCGCGGTGCAGGGGAAGCTGGGCGATGCGGCGCTTCATGACGGTGAATTATAAGCCACGCCGAGAGGGGGCGGATAGGCGCCTGGGGCAACCGGCGGCCGGCCGCAGGCCGCCGCCATCACCTTCTGAAACGCCGCTCACCACGCGGGCCAGTTGGGCTTCTTGACCCAGGAGGCGATATGTGTCTTCACGAATCGGACGTTGGTGACGCCGGTGTGGCTGCCGTCGTGCCCGGCCGCGACCATGGACTCGTCCCAGCCAACCTGGTAGACGTCGGGCAGGGATTTCGAAAAGCCGACCGCGCCGGCGGCCGGGCCGCGAACCCCGTCCACGTTGCCGAACAGGGTCGTGCCCACGACCAGCAGGCCCACGTCGCCTTTGGAGTAGAAATTGACAATTCCGTTCCGGCAGCGGCCGAGGGCCTTGGTCAGGTCATACCCGCTGGAGATGCTGGGGGACAGCAGGATCAGCCCCTGGATGTCCCGTCCGTCCGGCAGGGCCTCGGCGGCAAAGACGGCCACGCCCCCGCCGCCGCTGTGCCCGACGATGTAGACGGGCCCGGCCGGATGGGAATCCTGATAGTCCATAATCAGTTGGGCGATCCGGGCGCCGGCCAGGCGGTTGCCGATGATGTCCATCTGGTTCAGCAGCGGCCCGGCCAGCGGGACGGGGCGGCCCCACTGGTGAATCGCCAGGGCCAGGTCCACGCCCGCATCCAACAAGCCTTCGCGGACGCCGTGGGACAGTGGCCCCTCGCCTTCGATGCCGGGCAGGATGATGACCAAGCCGCAGTCCAGACGCTCCGGCGTCACGTTCTCGCCGCTCAGGCCGCACCCGCCCAGGCCAAGCGCCGCCAGCAGCAAGGCCGCTGCAACTCTCATCGGCAAATCCTCCAACCGCCACGGAAAAAGCCGGCCGTGCCGAAAACTATATACCGCCACGACGGGCCGACGTCAAAGCCCTCCTGCCTCCGAATTCCACCGGGTGGAACACCAGGCAAAGCCGACCGTCCCAGTCCCCCCGCCGCCGCGGCCAGGCGAACCCGACGGGCCGGCCGTCTTGCGTCACGGCTTCGCCGACGGCGCCGGTCCCAGGGCGCTGCGCATCTGGAGGAACCGGCTTGCCCCAGCATCCGCGGCCGAAGCGGAGAATCCCCGGTACTCTTGCTTGTTCAGGATCTCCTGTTTTGCCTGCTCGATCCGCTTGCTGGTCAGCGGGTGCGTCTGGAACATCTCTCCGAAGCTGCCGGGCTCCGACCCGGAAAGCTCCTGGAGCCTTTCCAGCAGCTCGACCATTCCCCATGGGTTGTACCCCGCCCGGGTCATGTATCGGATTCCCAACTGGTCGGCTTCATATTCATCTCCCCTGCTGTACCTGAGGCTGAGCAGTGCCCGGTCTCGTGGCCAAGCACCGCCGCCAGCTGCCGCTCATTCGTCATCCGCCGCATCAGCCCGGCCGTGACGTAGACCTTCCCTCCCGGCAGGGCGAAGGCGTTGGGCACGTCCGAGGCCAGCAGCGCGTACTCGTGCGGCACGTCCTTCCGCTCGGAGGCCTGGGCGACCTTGGCGCCGACCTCGCGCACGTATGCCTGGAGGGTCTCGTTGGGAACCTTGCCCTCGAATTCCTTCTCGAACTCCGGGGCGGCCTCCCGGCCGAGGGCGATCTCCTGCTCGGTGCTGATTGCCCGGAACATCCTCTGCCCGGTGGCCGGGTTGGTCGCGCAGCCTCCCAACACCAACCAAAAGATCAACAACCCGCTGCATACGAGAAAGGTTCTGCTGTTCATGGTCTGCCCTTTCAAAGCGCAGGTGGACGGCTTCTGCGGTCCTTTGTAAGTTTATGCTTAGGTTGGGGCTAATCAAGGCCGCCAATTTTCGTCGCCTCGCGATTTTTTTGGTCTTGAAATATTTTGGACAGGTGTCAAACAATTAGGGGCAGAATGCGCCTACAACGATTGTGAGCCGGCGGTACGGAGGGCCGGAGCATGGCATACGACAACGATTACGACGTCGGGTCTGAGGACCTGGGGGAATACGTGCCCGTCGTGTACGCCCGATCGCTGGAGGAGGCCGAGAAATACCGCCAGGTCCTGGAAGACCACGACATCCCCGCCGTGGTGGACGAGGAGTACGAGCCCGGCGAGCCCGGCGGCCGCAGGCAGACCCTCGAGGGGGTGCCCGTGCTGGTGCCCGAATCGCTGCTGGAAGACGCCAGGCAGTTCATCTCCGAGATCGACGGGATGGCGGCATTCGCCGACGAGGACGAGGACATCTACGACGACGAGGACGATGACGACGACTTCGCCCTCGAGGAGGATTTCGAAGAAGAAGCCAAGCCCGAAGAGCCCACGGCAGGTCCAAGCGAGGAATTGGAGGAAGAGGACGTGGAGGCGGACCTGGAAGAGGACCTGGAGGAGGACCAGCAGGAGCGTTAGAGGGCCTGACGGGGCGGTATGGCCTGGGCCTGCGGGGGCCGCCCGGCGGCGCTGACGGCGTTTCGCCGCAGCCCCACGGGGCAAAACACTACACTTTGGCCTGTACCATGCCGATAAGAGTACCACCAGGTCTTCACAGCCCGGGAGAGCGACAATGCCAGACAAGCACACCACCAAGAAGTCGCGAGCAGCCGAGGCCGAGCAAGCGGCCTCCGGCCCGTCCCACCCCGGCCGCGAACGCCGCAAACTGAAAGACCGCCGAAGCGTGGTGGACCGCCGGCTGGGCCTGGAACGGCGGCGGGGACCCGGCCGGCGACGCCAGGATCAGCGCCGCGCCGCCGAAGAAGGCGAGATGACCGACGAGCAGTTCCAGTTCATCATGGCCGTCGACCAGTACAAACGCGTCAACAACCGCCCCTTCCCCACCTGGACCGAAGTCCTGGACGTCATCCACGCCCTGGGCTATCGAAAAGTTGCCGAACCCAAGGATCTGTAGTAGAATATCCTTAGAGAAATGTCGCCGTGATCGGGATCGAACAACTGAGCCTGTCGGCGCAGGTGGCGGTGGTCGTGGCCCCCGTGGCCGTCTACTTCTTCCTGCTGGGCCTGCTCAACAGCCAGCCCCGGCCCCAGCTCGTCAGCGGACGGACCGATTTCATCCTGCTCAATGCGGCCTTCCTGCCGGTCTTCTGCGTGCCCGTGCTGAATTACCTTGCCGCCTCGGCCTGGGCGATGCCGGCCGTCCTCGGTGGCTTGCTGGCGGCGACCACGCTCATGGCGCCCCGCCGCTACGGAAGCTGGGTCATCTACAACATCTCCTTGCCCGACGCCCTGCGGGCCGCCGAGAGGGCCCTCCAGGCCATGGGCGAACCCTCCCAGCGCCGCGGCCGGGCCCTGGTGCTGGCTCACCGCGACATCAGGCTCCGCCTGGCCTGCCTGCCCCTGCTGCGGAACGTGTCCATCTCCGTCGACGGGTCCGACCTCAAGGCCTTCGGCAAAGCCTTTGAAGGCCTCTTCGGCGCCGAGCTGGTGGCGGTACCGGCCGGGACCACCCCCATGGCCGTCACCTTCCTGCTGATCGGCATCGCCATGCTGGTGGCCCCGCTGGGCCTGTTCGCCGACCGCGTGCCCGAGATGGTCCGGCTCATCACCGACCTGGTGAAGTAGCCTCGCGCGGCGGCGGAATTGCGCTTGAACGATCCGGCGATTTTCTTAAGCTGGTGAAGCCACCGGCCTGCGACGAAGAGCCGGGGCAGTGAAAGCCATGAAACAGAAGATACATCCGGAATACCAGCAAGTGACCGTCACCTGCGCGTGCGGCAACAGCTTCCACACCCGCTCGACGATGTGCAAGGACATCCGCGTGGAGATCTGTTCGGCCTGCCACCCGTTCTACACGGGCAAGCAGAAGTTCGTGGACACGGCCGGCCGGGTGGAGAAATTCCAGCGCAAGTACGGCGGGGAGTACTTCAAGCGGACCAAGAAGTAGCTGGGCCGGCTCTTCGGATCGGGCGGCGGCGCCGGTGCGCCGGCGCCCGTGTGCTTTGTCCGGTCCGGCAGGATGAGTGCGCGCCCCGCCGGCGGCGGATCCGCCCTGGATAAACCATGTCCGAACTACCGGCCAACCTGATTGCCAGGCTCGACGCCACGGCCAAACGCTACGATGAGGTCACCCGGCAGATGAACGATCCGGCCGTGGCCTCGGACCCCGCGCGGATCGTGGCAGCGGCCAAGGAGCAGGCCCACCTGGCCCGCATCGTCGAGCCCTACCGGGAGTACATCTCGCTGCGGGGGCAAGTCCGCGACGCCCAGTCCATCCTCAACGACCCGGCCTCCGAGGAGGCCCTCAAGGAGCTGGCCGCCAGCGAGCTGGAGGAGCTCACCGCCCGCGGCGACGCCCTGCTGGAGCAGATCACCCAGCACCTGATCCTGTCCGACCGCGCCGACGTCGACTCCGTCCTGCTGGAGATCCGCGCCGGCACCGGCGGCGAGGAGGCCGCCCTCTTCGCCGCCGACCTGCTGAACATGTACATCCACTACGCCGAGCGAAAACGCTGGAAGGCCGAGGTCCTCTCGGCCAGCGGCACCGACCTGGGCGGCTTCCGAGAGGCCATCGTCAACGTCAAGGGCGACGGGGTGTATCAGCAACTGGCCTTCGAGGCCGGGGGCCACCGCGTTCAGCGCGTCCCCAAGACCGAAGCCCAGGGCCGCATCCACACCTCCGCCGCCACCGTCGCCGTCCTGCCCGAACCCCAGGACGTCGACGTCCAGATCGACTGGGATAAGGACGTCATCGAGCACGTCAGCCGCGCCGGCGGCCCCGGCGGCCAGAACGTCAACAAGGTCTCCTCCGCCGTCCGCCTGGAGCACGCCCCCACCGGCATCACCGTCTCCATGCGCGACGAAAAGAGCCAGCACAAGAACCGCGCCAAGGCCCGCCGCGTCCTCGCCAGCCGCGTCTACGAGCACCACCGCGCCGCACAGCAGGCCGCCGAGGCCGCCGCACGAAAGTCCATGATCGGCTCCGGCGACCGCTCCCAACGCGTCCGCACCTACAATTTCCCCCAGAACCGCTGCACCGATCACCGCCTCAAGGGCCAGGGCCAGGAAGGCGCCAACTTCAACCTCCAGCAGGTCCTCGCCGGCGACCTGGACGAGCTGACCTCCGCCCTGCTGGCCCAGGAAACCGCCCAACGCCTCGCCGAGCTGTGAGGCCCCCGCCTGCCCCAAAACCGCCGCCCGGACCTGTCCACCAGGGGTATCCGCCGAACGCCTCTTGAAGGGATTTGAGTGCCTCCTGGGCGCGAGAGCCGTCGCCACCGGGCGGACGCCGTCGGCGCAACGTATTGCCAAAGAAAGGCTTGCCGCAGGCGACCGAGCCCACCCGCCTGACGCCGCCCCCCGCCGCTGAGTCAAA
>LJUF01000019.1 GCA_001303665.1 Phycisphaerae bacterium SM23_33
AGCTTCACCCTGGAGCTGCTCCGCTACGAGTTTGTGCCCGACGCCGTCGCCGAGGCCGTCGTCACCCGGCGCCGCGAAGACGGCAAAATCCCGCAGCGATGAAATGCAGCCCGCCATCTGAAAAACCGGCAGGCCATGAGAAAGGAAAGAGCGATGAGAGTCCGATTCGAGGAAAACGCCTCCCCCGACATAGCCCGGGCCGCGAAGGAAAACCACATCGTGATCGTTCCGCTGTGCTGCATCGAGCAGCACGGCCCGCACCTGCCGCTGAACTGCGACTACGGCAGGCCCATCGCCGCCGCGGAGCTTGCCAAGGAAAGGCATGGAGCCAAGGTGATGGTGCTGCCCGCCCTGCCCTTCGGCCCGGCGGCAGAGCACATCGCCTTTCCCGGGACCATCTCGCTTTCGTTCGAGACCTGGAGCGCGGTGGTCGTGGAAATCCTGGAAAACCTGGTCCGGGACGGATTCAGGAAGATTGTGGTCACCAAGGGCTGCGGCGGCCACATGGGGATCGAAGGGCCGGTGTATCAGTTCTACTGCCACGCGAAGCGCCGCGAGAAGGACCTGGACGTCCGGATCTTCGGCGAGCAGGCATGGGCCGAGATGGGCAGACTCGCCTCCGAAAGCGGCCTCTCGCACCCCGACGAGGTCCACGCCGGCGGCGTGGAGACATCCGCCGCCCTGGCGAACAACCCTGAGCTGGTACACCTCGACCGCATCAGGAAGCCCCAGAAGCAGGGCACAAGCTGGAGCGGCTGCTGGTGGATCATGGAAGAGCTCTCCGAGACCGGCGCCACCGGCGACCCCACGCGCTATGACGTGGAGTTCGGCCGGCGGATGGCGCAGCGATCGGCTGAGGTCCTCGCCGACTTCCTCGGCGAGATGTGGCGAGGCTGACGGGACAAACGAGGCAACGGCGTGACGGCAAGCAAAGCCAAACCGCAGGGCGAGCCGACGCCCGTCTTCGGATTGACGAGAGCCCGGCTGCGGCCGATCGTTGAGAACATTGCCGGCGAGCCGCTGGCCCGCTTCGACGTCCGCATCGAGCACCAGGTGCAGGGCCACTACGGATACGGCGCGGAGAAGCTGATCCCCACCTTCACCTACACGACGCGCTCCGGCCGCACCGGCCGCCAGGTCGTCTTTGTCAAGTGGTTCGGCGAGCCCGGGCCGCGCGAGGCCCATCACTACGCCTGGCTGGCGAAACATCAGGCCCCCATCCCCCGGATGTACGGCGCCCTGACCGGGCCGGGCCAAAGGGAGATGATCGTCCTGGAGTATCTACAGCGCATCGAAGACCTGCATCCCTTTCACCGCTTCATGAACGACGCCGCTCGGTTCCCGCAGTTCCTGGCCCTGGCGGCGCACTTCAACGCCATCCGCCCGTCGGACGAGCGCGCCGCCCAACTGCCCCGCCGCGACGTGGCCGCCCGGCTCACCGGCGCCCTGCCCGCCCTGGAGCGTATCTGGGCCCATGCATGCAAGGGCGAACTCGGCGAAGCCATGGCCCGGCTCTGCTCCAGCCGCCGGGACAAGCTGAGCCAGGTGCGGCGGATGGCGCAGCGGCTGGCCGAGCCGATCGCGCGGATGCAGACGGGGCTGGCCCATAACGACTTCTACCCCGACAGCGCCGGCCGGCGCAGGCAGACGGGCGAACTGCTGGCCGTGGACCTGGAATCGGTCGGTTTGGCCCCGCGGTTCTACGACGCCGCCCGCTGGCTGGGCGCCCCGGACGGCGTCCAGCCCCGCTGCCGCCCGCGCCGAGAGCTGGCCCGATACTATCTCCAGCAGTACGCCCGCTGGGGCGGCCGGGCCGTGCCGATGGGTCAATTCCTGGCCGAGGCCCGCATCCTGTGGACGGCGCAGACGCTCGAGATGCTGTGGTTTTCTCTGCGTCGAGCCCTGGACGGCGAGGTGGACTGGACGGAAGACCGGGCCGAGGGCCGGCGGGTGTATCGCCAGAACCTACACGAAAAACTCACAGGCCTTCTCGACCAGGCCCGCCGACAAAGCTGAGCCGGCATGAGCACTTCCGGCCTTTTTGCTCCAGGACCCGCCGGCCCGGCTGTAGCATGTCCCGACAAGGAGACCAGCCATGGGAAAGGGTCGCATCGTGCTGGGCGGCGTTCAGTTCGCCGGGCTGGAGCAGCAGAAGGCCCGCAATCTGCAGACGGCCGCCCGTCTGATCCGGCAGGCCGCCGCCGCCGGCGCCCAGATCGTCATGACCCCGGAGGTCGCCCTGAGCGGCTTCGTCGGCGGCGAGCCGGAACGAAAGCTGGCCGAGCCCATCCCCGGACCGGCCACGGAAACCTTCGCCGACCTGGCCCGCGAGCTGGACGTCTACGTGCTGCTGGGCTTGTCCGAGCTGCGCGGCGGCGAGGTCTGCAACGCCATGGCGGCCATCGACCGGGCCGGCCGCCTCATGGGCGTGATGCGGAAGGTCCACATCAACAAGTTCGAGATCCCCGGCCGGTGGCGGAACGGCTCGGAGTTTCCCGTGTGGGAGTTTCGCACGGACACCGGCGAGATGACCGCCGGCATCATGATCTGCTACGACCGCGAGGTGCCCGAATCCGCCCGCCTGCTGATGCTGAAGGACGCCGACGTCATCTTCAACCCGCTGGCCTGCAAGTGCCCCACCGAGGACATTCATCGCTGCCTGCTGCGGACGAGGGCCTTCGAGAACGAGCTGCACGTCTTCGTCGTCAACCACGCCGCCCCACGCCAGAACGGGCACAGCATGCTCATCGACTACAACGGCAGCATCGTCGCCGAGGCCGGCGAGGACGAGCAGGTGCTTGTCTGCGAAGTGGACCTGGACGCCCTCCAGGACTATCGAAGGACGGGGTTTTACGGAAAGCACCACCGCCGGCCGGAGCTGTACGCCCCGCTGTGCGACCCCGCCGGGCAGATCCACCCGCCCGACGCGAACCTGCCGCCGGCCGGATAGCCACGGCGTCTCCCAAGCCCGGGCACTGCGTTGGCCGGGCGCCCGCCGCCAGGCGTAAGCGGGAGGGGTTCGATCTTCTATTCCATGGCCTTCGCGACGCGGCGGGTGACCTCGTTGTAGAGGTCGTCCGGCAGCGGGCCCTTTTCGGCGGCGGCGACGTTCGCCTTCAGGTGCTCCACGTTGCAGGTGCCCACGATGGTGGTGTGGCAGCCCGGGTGCTTGAGGGTGTAGCGCAGGATCAGCTCCGGCGGGGGCATCTCCCGGCACAACTCGTCCAGCTTGGCCTTCTGCCAGAGCTCCGTCTTGACGCGGCGGGTGACCGCGGCCTCGGGTCCGCCGCGGCCGATGCCGCCGCGGATGATGACGCCGGCCCCGGCCTCGGCCGCCCGGCTGATTACATCATGATGCTGCGGCTCCAGGCAGGAGTAAGGGATCTGGTACGTGTCGAACACGCCCATGGGGATCAGGTCGTTCAGCCAGGGCAGCGTGTGGGAGATGCTGATGAAGCGGGTGAGCCCCTGGGCCTGGATCTCCTTGAGCGTGTCCACCAGCTCGTCCATGGGCACGTCGTCGCCGCGCGGATTGTGCAGTTGCAGGATGTCCACGTGGTCGGTCCGCAGGCGCTGGAGGCTGCCGGCGATGTTCTTCAGGAGCTGGTCGCGGCTCCAGACGTGGCCGCCCTTGCCGCCCTTGTCGGCCGGGTCGCAGCCACACTTGGTGGCCAGGTGGTACTCCCCGCGGCGCGAGGAGATGAACCGCCCGATCCGCTCCTCGCTGAGGCCGTAGTCGGGGGCGGTGTCGATGAAGTTGATGCCGGCGTCGAGGACGGCGTTGAGCAGCCGCTCGGCCGCCTCGTCGGCAACCTTTCGCTCACCATCCGGCCCAAAGCGCAGCTCCATCGCCCCGAAGGACAATTGCGTGACTTCCAACCCGGTCCGTCCCAGTACCTTTTTCTCCATGGCGGGTCTCCTTGACAGACAGCCGAGTGTAGGCTCTCGCCGGCGCATGTCCAGTGTTCGATGGTTTCGCCGCGCGGCCGGCGTCCGGGCGCTTTCGCCGCGCCGACGGCTGTGCTATGGTCTTGGCCGGCGGACGCAAGCGCAAGCGAATTGGGAGCAAGCCATGCAATACACGACTCTGGGCCGGACGGGCGTGCAGGTCTCGCGGTTGTGCTTCGGCACCATGAGCTTCGGCGGCGACGCCGACGAGGACACGTCGGCGAAGATGTTCCGCCGCTGCCGCGAGGCCGGCATCAACTTCTTCGACTCGGCCAACATCTACTCCAGGGGCCGGGCCGAGGAGATCCTGGGCGGGCTCATCCGCTCCTGCCGCGACGAGCTGGTGATCACCAGCAAGGTGTGCGGCGCGATGGGCCCGGGGGCCAACGACCGCGGGCTGTCGCGGCGGCACATCCTGGCCCAGGTCGAAGGTTCCCTGCGCCGGCTGGGCACCGACCGGCTGGACGTGTATTTCTGCCACCACTCCGATCCGGCCGTGCCCGTCGCCGAGACCCTGCGGACCATGGACGACCTCGTCCGCCAGGGCAAGGTGCTGTACCTGGGCGTGAGCAACTGGACCGCCTGGCAGACGGCCCGGGCGCTGGGCATCTCGCAGCGGCTTCACCTAGCCGGGGTCCACGTCCTCCAGCCCATGTACAACCTGGCCAAGCGGACCGCCGAGGTCGAGATCCTGCCGCTGGCGGCCGCCGAGGGGCTGGCCGTTACCCCCTACAGCCCGCTCGGCGGCGGCCTGCTCACGGGCAAGTACACCACGCAGCGCAAGGATGAGAAGGGCCGGCTGGCCACCAACAAGAACTACAGCATCCGCTACGGGCGGCAGGTGTACTACGAGGTGGCCGAGCGCTTCAGCGACTACGCTAAGAAGGCCGGCGTGCACCCGGCCACGCTGGCGGTGGCCTGGGTGAAGGCCCACCCGGCGATCACCGCGCCCATCATCGGCGCCCGCAACATGGAGCAGCTCGAGGCCTCTTTGGCCGCCGCCGACTACGAAATGTCGCCCCGGCAGTACGAGGAGATCGCCGCCCTCACCCCGCCGGTGCCGATGGCCACCGACCGCGACGAGGAGCGCCCCGCATAGCCGCCGGGCGGGTTGCCGGCTTCGTCTTCGCCGGCCGCCGTCTTTCCAGCTCCTCTTCGAGCATGTCGGCGGCTTCGGCGTAGCGCGACCATGGCATTTCCCGGCGAATGGCCTTGGCGTACTCAAGGCTCTTGGCCAGATCCCCTTCCTGGATGTAGTACAGCACCAGATACGCAAGGGCCTCTTCGCCGAGCCCGCTGCGGCGCTCCCGCGGCGTAGCCCCGGCCAGCAGCCTTTCGGCGAAACCCCTGTAGTCCCCCCGCTGGGCCTTCTCCTCCGCGGTGAAGTCTTCAGGCAGTTCCTCGTCATTCATGCGTTCCGTCTGGCGGAAATGGCTCATCATGGCCCGGTACAGGTACCTGCGATACACGGTGCCCTTGAGGTCTTCGAGCACCCCCCTGGCGGCCTTGTACCCGTCCCGGGAAAGACTCACGTGTTCGCCAAAACCTATGTGGGCTATCGCGAACTTCACGAACTGCCGGTATCCCTTCCCGGGCGGCTTCACTTCGAAGCGGACCTCGCTGGACTCCGGCCGCAGGCTCTCTTTGCCCAGGTCCACGCGGAGCTTCGCCCTGAGCCTGTACTTGCCCGGGCGCCCGCAGATCAGCCAGCGGCTCAGGTCCGCCTCGTCTTCCTGCGCCAGGCGTTCCGGCGGCTTGTCGCGCCATCCCTTCAGCAGCAGGACCTTGGAATCGCCGATGACCTCCCCCGGTTTGAAGTCTCTCAGCCGCGCCCTGGTGCCAAGGGACGCCAACTGGCGGAATTCCACCTCCTGGCAGGCGCCGTCGCCGAAGGCCATTTCCAGGTGGAAGTCGTCGAAGTCGCGCCGCGGCAGGTGGGCGCGGATGCTCCTGCCGCCGTTGTTCTCCAGCGTGACCACGAAGAGGGTGGGCTGCCCGAGGGCGTACGAATCGGCGTCGAGGAAGAGGCTGGCCTTCAGGCCCCCTCCGGCCGCGGCGACGCCCGGCGACCCAGCAAGGACCGTCAGCATGGCCCCCGGCAGCATCCGGCACATTGCGCTCATGCGAAGGCTCATGGCATCTCCTCCCAGGGGAGGATTACCCTCCGCCCAGGTGGTTGCGCATCAAATACGGGGGCGCTCACAGCACGCCTTTGGCGCCGTGGAAGAAGGCGCCGGCGACGGCCCCGGTCATGAGGCAGGCCAGGGTGGCGGCCAGCAGGGCCCGCGGGCCGACCGCGGCCAGGTCCTTCCGCCGCTCTGGCACCAGGGCGGCAATGCCGCCGACGAAGATGCCCAGCGAGGCCACGTGGGCGAAACCGCACAGGGCGTAGGCGATAACCACCGGGCTGCGGGGATGAGTGAAGGCATTGGCCTTCATGTGCTCGGCCAGATGAAGGTAGGCCGGCAGCTCCGTGACCAGCATCCGCTCGCCCAGCATCTGCCCCGCCACCTGGGCGTCGGCCGGCGGCACGCCGATCAGGACCGCGAACGGCCACATCACGTAGCCCATCAGCCCTTGCAGCGACCACTGGAACTGCACGCCGAATGTCCTGCCGAAGTAGGCCGCGAAACGCCCGAGGGCGGATTCGGCGGCGTGGCCGGCCCCGCCCAGCAGCAGGTCCAGCAGGGCAATCAGTCCCAGAAAGGCCACCAGCAGGGCGCAGATGCCCACCACCATGCGGACCCCGGCCATGGCCCCGCCCACGACCGCATCCATGGCCCCCGACTCGCGCTCGATCTCGATCTTGGGGCTGACGCCCATGGTGAGCGGCTCGCCGGTCTCCGGCAGCAGGATCTTGGACATGACGATGGCGGCCGGGGCGGACATGATCGAGGCCGAGATGAGGTGCCCGGCGATGGTCGGGAAGACGTTGCGGAGGAACCCGGCGTACATGAACAGGACGCTGGAGGCGATGGTGGCCATGCCCGCGGTGAGGATGGTGCACAACTCCGAGCGGGTCATGCCGGCGATGTAGGGGCGGATGGTGGTGGCCGACTCGATGCCGACGAAGATGTTGCTGGCGGCGCACAGGCTCTCGGCGCCGCTGACCCGCATCAGCCGGGTGAACAGCCAGGCGAAGCCGCGGATGATAACAGGCATGATCCGCCAGTAGTACAGCAGCCCCATGAGGGCGGCGAAGAAGATGATGACCGGCAGGGCCTGGACGGCCAGGATGAATCCCTTGCCTTTGCCGAAGGCGGCCTCGAGGGTTCCAGCTTCGGCCAGCGGGCCGAAGAGGAATTTCTGTCCGGCGGTGGCCGCCTTGAGCAGCTCGGCCACCAGGTCGTTCAGCCAGAGAAAGAGCTTGGTGCTGCCGGGGGCCCAGAACACGAGCAGGCCCAGCAGCAGTTGGATCCCCACGCCGAAGCCGATGCAGCGCCAGTTCAGCCGCCGCGGATGCGACGACAAGCCCCAGGCCATCGCCATCAGCACGAAGATGCCGACGAAACTGACCAGGTTGTACGGGTCCATGCCCATTGCCTTCCCTGACTTGGCCGGCCGAGCCGGCCGCTGAAACTCTCCTGGAACGGACCTACGTGATCACGCCGGGGCCTTCCTGGCCGGCGGCCTGGTCGGTCTCGCCCGCGGGCTTGGGCCGGTGCAGCAGCTCCAGGTGCGGGTAGCAGAACTCCACCTGCTCGTTCCGATTGAACTCGCGGATGACCACCCCGACGATGTCGCTGGTGATCCGCTGGCGCTCCATGGCCAGGGCCTGGTACCGCAGCCGCAGCCGGATCCCCGAATCGGCCAGCTCCCGCCGGACGAAAGGCTCCTGGCCGGTCTCGGCGGCGATCTCACGGGTGACTTGGCGGGCGGCGTCGATGAGGATCTGCTCGGCCCGGTCCACGTCGGACTCGTAGGTGATCAGCACGGGCACCTCGTCCAGGATGTACCTGGTCTCGAAGGAGTAGTTGTAGATGACCTGCTGAAAGAGGGTGGCGTTGGGGATCATCACCCCCCGGCCGGACTTCTCCTCCCCGCCGACGGTGCCGCCGACCTGGTTGAGGACGATGTGGGTGAGGTTGATGTCGATGACGTCGCCGATGATGCCGGAAATGATGACGCGGTCGCCGATCTTGAAGGGGCGCTTGAGGATGATCATCAGCCAGGCAGCGATGCCGGTCACGGGGGCCTGCAGCGACCAGCCCAGCACCATGCCCAGAAAGGCCGCCGAGATCCCCAGGGTGGTCAGCGAGCCGGACAGGCCGATGATCACGAAGATCGCCCCCAGGGCCAGCCACACGTAGCGGTACAGCATCAGAAAGTTCTGGACGTTTTCGGGCTTGTGGGCCTTGCCCCTGAAGTACCGCGCCAGCGCCGCCCTGCTGAGCTTGTACCCGAGGAACAGGGCGACGACGACCAGGAAGCTGATGATCCAGCCGCGGTATGGCGATTCCTTCGCCAGCAGCCCGGCCATGAAGCTGAAGATCTGCTGGAACATTCCCGCACCCTTCTTTCCACACTCGACCGGCCGAGGCCGCCGGGCCCGCCGGCTGGCCTCGGGGCGGCCGGCACCGCCGGCACGGGGTAAGTATCACATGGGGAGGCCCGGCCGCAACGGGTGACCGCAGAAGGAATTTCATCCCGGCCAGGGCCCGGGCCGCGCCCGCCGGGCGGCTATTGCCTGTTGCCTGGGGCGTGCCGCTGCGCTACACTGACCGGCCGACCACGAGCGTGAAATGACGAAGGTCGCGTACTTCGACTGCTTTTCGGGGGCCGCCGGCGACATGATCGTCGGGGCCCTGCTGGACGCGGGGCTGGAGCTTCAGGCCCTGCGGGCGGAATTGGGCAAACTGAAGCTGCCCGGCTACGCCGTCTCGGCCGAGAAGGTCCGCCGCGGCGGCATCGCCGGCACCCGCTTCCAGGTGTGCGTCGAGCAGGTGGACCAGCCGAGCCGCCGGCTGAGCGACGTGGAGCAGATCATCGACTCCGGCGCCCTGCCGGGGCGGGCGGGCGAGACGGCCAAGAGCATCTTCCGCCGGCTGGCAGCGGCCGAGGCCAAGGTGCACGGCACCAGCATCGAGCAGGTGCACTTCCACGAGGTCGGGGCGGTGGACAGCATCGTGGACATCGTCTCGGCGGCGGTGGGGATCGAGCGGCTGGGCATCGAGCGGGTGCTGTGCTCGCCCATCGCCCTGGGCGGCGGGACCGTCCAAACCGAGCACGGGGCGCTGCCGGTGCCGGCCCCGGCCACGGTCGAGCTGCTGGCCGGTGCCGCCATTGCCGAGCCGGCGCCCCAGCCGCCGCTGTGGGAGCTGACCACGCCCACGGGGGCGGCGGTGCTGACGACGCTGTCGGCCGGCTTCGGGCCCGTGCCGGCTATGGAGCTGTCGGCGGTGGGCTACGGGGCGGGGGCGCGGGACGGCGGCCCGCTGCCGAACCTGCTGCGGGTCTTCATCGGCACCCTCACCGACGCCGGGCAGGCCGACAGCGTGGTGGAGCTGTCGGCCAACCTCGACGACTGCACCGGCGAGGTCATCGGCGCCGCCATCGAGAAGCTGCTGGCGGCCGGGGCCCTGGACGCCTGGTGCACGCCCATCTATATGAAGAAGTCGCGTCCGGCCTGGACGCTCTCGGCCTTGTGCCTGCCGGGCGCCGCCGCGGGGCTGGAGGAGATCCTCTTCGCCGAAACCACCACGCTGGGCATCCGCAAGCGGCTGTGCGCCCGCAGCAAGCTGCGGCGGCGGCAGGTGACGGTGGAGACGGCGTACGGCCGGGTGCGGGTGAAGACGGCCAGCCGCGGCGGGCGCGAGCTGACGGCCTCGGCGGAGTTCGCCGACGCCCAGGTGGCGGCGGAGGCCCACGGCGTGCCCGTCAAGGAGGTCATCGCGGCGGCCATGGAGGCCTACAGGAGACGCTCCCCAGTGAAAGCACCAGAGGGCACGGACCGCCTATGACCGCGCTGGCAATCACCCTGATCGTCCTGACCGCGGTGGTGCTGGGCATCTGGGCCTCGCGCCACGTCATGATCGCCAAGGAGGGCGGCGGCTTCGTGCTGACCGAGCAGTACCGGGGGGACGGGGAGCTTCCGCCGGTCAGCGTGGTGGTGGCCGCCAAGGACGAGCAGGAGAACATCGGCCGCTGCGCCACCACCATGCTGGAGCAGGACTACGGCGAGCTGGAGATGATCGTGGTCAACGACCGCAGCACCGACGGCACGGCGTCCATCGTCCAGCGGATCGCGGAGAAGGACCGCCGCCTTCGGCTGATCAACGTAGGCCACCTGCCGGCCGGCTGGTGCGGCAAGAACCACGCCATGCAGACGGGCATCGCCGCCGCCCGAAGCGAGTGGATCTGCATGATCGACGCCGACTGCCACCAGACTTCCCGCCGCAGCCTCACCGCCGCCGTCGCCTACGCCCAGGACAGCGGCGCCGACCTGCTGTCGGTGCTGCCCAACCTGGAGATGAAAGGCTTCTGGGAAAGCGCCGTCCAGCCCGTCTGCGCCGGGGTCATGATGATCTGGTTCAACCCGGCCAAGGTGAACGACCCCGCCCGGCCGCAGGCCTACGCCAACGGGGCCTTCATGCTCATGCGCCGGCCGGCCTACGAGGCCGTCGGCGGGCACGCCGCCGTCCGCGACAAGCTCAACGAGGACATGCACCTGGCGGCGCGGACCAAGCAGCAGGGGCTGAAGCTGCGCGTGGTCCGCAACAACGGGCTGTACCTGGTGCGGATGTACAGCTCGCTGCGGGAGATCGTCGCCGGCTGGAGCCGCATCTTCTACGGCACCTTCGGCACGCGGCGGCGGCTGAGCATCTCGCTGGCGGTGCTGATGGTGATGGCCCTGCTGCCGTACGCGGCGGCGGCGTTGGGATGGTCAGCCTGGGCGGCCGGTGCCCGGCCGGCGGGGCTGCTGCTGGCGTGCGGGCTGCTGGGGGCCGCGGCCGCGGCCGTGCAGATCAGCGTCATCTACCGCTTCTACCGCCTGATCGGCGCCAGGGCGGAGATGGCCTGGAGCTACCCCATCGGCTGCCTGGCCGCGATCGTCGCGCTGCTGGTGGCCCTCATCAAGTCCCGCCCCGGGGCCCGGTTCACCTGGCGCAGCACCACCTACACCAACCCCAAGCCGCCGGCATAAGCGGCGGGGCGTTCACCGCTCGCCGACGGCCTGGCAGAGCAGCCGGTGGAAGGCGGCGGGGTCGGGCTCGAACTCGATGGTGTGGGCGGCGTCCAGCTCGAAGACCTTCACCCGCCCGCCGGTCAGCCGCTCCAGCGCGTCGCGCGTGGCGGCGTTGTTGATGATCCGGTCGCGCCGGGCCAGCAGCAGCGTGGTCGGCAGCCGCAAGGCTGCTTTCGGCGCCCGGGCCAGCCGCCGGTCCAGCATGGCCGAGGCCACCAGGAAGCGGGCCGTGGCCCGATGCAGCCGGTGCCGGTCGCCGCGGAGATACTCTCGCATGGCGGAGTCGTCGGTGAACAGGCTCACGTCGTTGAGGGGAATGTCGAAGCGGCTGCGCGGGCAGCACAGCCCGGCCGCGGCGATGCCCAGCTTCGTCCGCAGCGGCAGGTCCACGATGGGGACGATGCCCGGCGCGACCAGGGTCAGCGAGGCCGCCGGCCGGGGAGCTTCCAGCGCCCAGGCCACCAGCAGCTTCCCGCCCCAACTCACCCCCACCAGGGCAAGGCGTTCGGCGCCGGTGCGGGCGGTCACGTGGTCCACGGCCGCGGTCAGGTCGTCGAGGAGCTGCCCGGCCGAGGCCGCGTCGCCGCGCCCGACCGCCGCCTCCCCGCTGCCGCGCCGGGTCACCTGAAAGACCTCCCCTCCCGCCCGGGCCAAGGCCTGGGCCGAGCCCATGAACCAGCCCGGATGAGACTGAATGCCGTGAACGTACAGCACGGGCAGGCCGCGGTCGGCCGACGCCGGCGGGACGTGCCGCAGAAGGAGCGTCTCGCAGCCGTCAGGCAGCCTCAACGTCTCCCGGCGGACGGGGATGTCCGCCGCCGGCGGGCGGGCAAACCGCAGCGATCTGTCATTACTAAAGGGCACCTTTCCATCCGCCGATGCCTGTACTCGTGGGGAAAACCCAGACCATTACGGAACTCCGCGCTCCCGTGGCGCCGCCGGCCGGCCGACGCTGGGAGCCCCGGCTGCGGGCAAGGCTGCAGCCCGGCCGGGATGCGCCCCAGGCGCGCCGCGCCCGCCGGGTGGCCCTGCTACTGGCCGGGGCGTGGCTCATCAACGGCTTCGACCTGGCCTTCACCCTGCTGGCCACCGGTCACCGACACTTCGTGGAGCTCAATCCTATCGCCGCCTCGATCATACACAACACCCCGGCGCTGGTTGCATACAAGGTCTTCTTCGTGGCGTTCGGGTCGCTGATCCTGCTGCGGTTCCGCACCCGCCTGCTGACCGAGGTCGGCTGCTGGAGCGTCTGTGCGATCTACTCGGGGCTGGCGGGCATGTGGTGGAGGTACTACTTCACGTCCTGACGCCGCGGCCGGGCGGCGGCTGATTCGCGGCCGCGTCCAGCGGCTCCATCGGCCGCTTGTAGGCCGCTTCCTCCTCCGGGGCCTTGGCGTCGTGCTCGAAGGGCTTGCGGCCCAGCATCCTGGGCCTGTGCTGGGAGACGTTGACCAGCAGCCCCAGGGCCATGGCGTTGACCAGCAGGCTGGAGCCGCCGAAGCTCACCAGCGGCAGGGTCATGCCGGTGATGGGCATCAGCCCCACGGTCATGCCCACGTTGATGAAGATCTGCGCGAACAGCAGCGCCAGCGCGCCCACCACCAGCAGCCGGCCGAAGGGGTCTTTCGTGAGGGTGGCAATCTCCGCGCCGCAGACGAAGATCACCCCGTAGATCAGCAGCACGCCGAGGCAGCCTCGGAACCCCCACTGCCCCCCCACGACGGCGAAGATGAAATCGGTGTGGTCGTCGGGCAGCCGGCGCAGGAACAGGTCCATCACCTCGGGCATGCGGTAGCCGTCCCGCCCACCCGAGCCGACAATGACCATGGACTGGCGAAGCTGGAACCCCTCCCTCCTGGCCAGCCGGGGGTCCGACTGGTTCAGCCAGCCCTCGATCCGCGAGACCTGGTGCGGCTTCATGAGCCGCAGCGGGGCGGCCACGAAGGCGTATTCCTTGCCGAAGATATCCCCGCTCCAGTAGGCCAGGGCCTTTTCCTCGGCGGCCCGGTCGGCGTCGGCGCCGTCCAGGCAATGCGGCAGGGGAAGGAACACGGCGGCGGACGCGACGGCCACCACCGCCAGCAGGTGCTTGAGCTTGGCCCCGGCCATGAAGAGCATGAAGAACAGGGTCGGGAACAGCAGCAGCGTGGTGCCCAGGTCGGGCTCGATGAGGATCAGCGCCGCCGGCAGCAGGGTCAGCAGGAAGGGAGGGACCAGCCCCAGCAGGCGGCGATAGTTCTCGCGGTAGCGGAGGTAGGCGGCCATGGCCATGATGTAGGTCAGCTTGGCCAGCTCGCTGGGCTGGAAGGTGCGGATGCTGCCCAGCCGAATCCAGCGGTGGCTGCCGCGGCTGCCCGGGCCCGGCAGCAGCAGCACCAGCACCAGCAGGGCGAGGTTCAGCCCGAACAGCAGGTAGGCGTAGCGTCCGATCCGCTGCAAAGGGATGAGGCCGGCCAGGACGAAGGCGGCCAGGGCCACGCCGATGGAGACCGCCTGGTGGACGGTGGCCCCGGCCAGCAGCGGGTCGGCGGCTTCGGCGGCGCGGATGGCCAGCAGGCTCACCGCCATGAGCGCGAGCATGGCCAGGATGATCGGGCCGTTGGTCGCGCTCAGATAGGGTCGCAGGCGATGAAACATGCTCGGCGTCCTAGAGGTATCCCAGCTCCCGGCAATCTTGCAGGATCTTTCGGGCGATGGGGGCGCAGGTCGGCCCGCCGCTGACGGGGGAGTACTCCACCACGATGGCAAAGGCGATGCGGGGATTGCGATACGGGGCGTAGCCGGCGAACCAGGCGGTGTTGCCCACCCGCACGATCTCACCCCAGCGGTCGATCCGGCCGTCGCCGTCATCGTCGATGCCGCGCCGCTGCGGGGCCGTCTCGGCGGTGCCGGTCTTGGCGCAGGTCTCCACGGGCAGGCCTCGGGCGTGCGAGTAGGCCGTGCCGTTGGGCGAGTTCACTACCCGCCACATCCCCTCCTGCACCAGGTGCACCAGCTCCGGCGCGATCGGCAGCCGGCGGACCCGCTGGGGCTGGAACGGACGCCACCGCCCGCCGGCCTCGTCCAGGACCTCCAGCAGCAGCGGGCTGCGGAACTCCCCGCCGCGGGCGATGGTGGCCATGCCGTTGGCCACATGCAGCGGCGTGGTGCCCACGGTTCCCTGGCCGATGGCCAGGTACCTGGCCTCGCCCGGGCCGGGGAACTCCACCGGGTCCGGCAGCCGCGACGGCCGCTCCTCCGGCAGCCCCGTGCCGGGTGGGTCGGCGAAGCCCATTTTCCCCAGCCACTCCACCTGCCGGGCCAGCCCCAGCCGTTGGCCCAGCTTGTAGAAGAAGACGTTGCAGCTATGCTCCAGGGCCCCCACCACGTCCAGCGACCCGTGCCCGGTCCGGTACTGCCAGATCCAGCAGCGGAAGGCCTCGTAGGTGGGGCTGACCAGGTACCCCGGGCAGTCGAACTGGCTGTGGGCATCGATCCGCCCGCTGCCCAGCCCCGCTATGGCCGCCATCGGCTTGAACGTCGAGCCGGGCGGATACAGCACCGACACGCACCGGTTCCACAGCGGCAGGTTCAGGGTATCGCCGGCCAGCTTCGGGAACTGCTGGCGGTAGCGGTTCAGGTCGTAGGTCGGCAGCGAGACCATCGCCAGCACCTCGCCGGTGGGCACGTCGATGACGACGGCGGCGCCCCGGCGGTTGCCCGGGACGTCGGGGATCTGCATCCGGCCGAGGGCGTCGGCGACCTTCTGCTGTAGCTGGAGGTCCAGCGTCAGGCGTATGTCCTTGCCGAACTCGGCCTTGATTTCCTGGACGACCTGGCCGGCGCGGCGCGTGCGGCGGTAGCCCCGGCGGCCGCGGAGCGGGCCTTCGCAGGCCTTCTCCACGCCGCTCTTGCCGATCATGTCGCCGTCGAGGTAGCGCGTCAGCTTCGCCTCCAGGGGCGAGTTGCAGTTTTTCGCCTGGGCCCGCTGTTCCGCCGCGCTCACCTGCCCGACCCGGCCGATGACGTGGCAGGCGTCCTCGCCGAAGGGATACCAGCGGTGATGCGACGGCAGCACGCAGGCCCCGATCATCTCCTCCAGCCGCAGGCGGAGGGCCACGGCGGCGGGCTCGTCCAGCCCGGTGACGATGGCATGGGGCTGGATTTCCTCGCGCACGTCGCCGCCCACGATCTCGTGAATGGCCCTGACCCGCCGGATGGCTGCCTGGGCGGCCTGGGACATCTCGTTGCGGGACGCGCCGGAGAGCCGCTCGGCTAGGTCCCAGGTGCGCTTGACCCGCTCGGCGTAGACCCTCTCGGCCTGGGCGGTGCTGACGCCGAGCTCCCGCCGGATGGCCCGCACCTGCCGGCTGAGCCAGCGGGGTTCCTCGGTGAGCATGCGGTAGTCCAGGCAGAAGTCAAAGCAGGCCTCGTCCAAGGCCAGCACGCGATCCTTCCGGTCCAGCACCCGCCCGCGGGCCGTGGGCAGCACCTCCGTGAGGGTGAGCATCTCCGCGGCCTGGGCGCGGTACAGCCCGGCGTCGAGCAACTGCATGCGCACCAGCCGGCCGGCGACGGCCAGCGTGCCCACGCCCACGATCACCAGAAAGACTTTCAGCCGGCGCTCGTACACGCCCTACCTCCGCCACCGCCGCAACGGCATCAGGATCAGCAGGCGCTGCATCCGCGAGAGCAGGCCGCAGACCAGGGGGGTGAGCACGGCGGTGTACGCCGCCACCCCGGCCGCCTGCACCGCCGCCCGCCACCAGCCGGTGCCGATCTCACCGGTCAGCGCGTCGTAAGCCGTCCACAGCTCGTACACGAACAGGCAGAAGACCAGGGCCAGGATCATCTGCGTCATCGGCCGATCGCTGAAAAAGGCCTCCCGGATGCTGAAGATGCCGGCGCAGGCGGCGGCGTACAGCAGCGCCAGCAGACCCACCCCCCTGCCGCTGCCGGTCAGGTCCAGGGCGAAGCCCAGCACCCAGCCGGCCAGGGCCGCGTCCGTCCCGCGGCGGGCGCGCAGGCTCACGAACACCGCCACACAGGCCAGCATCTCCGGCCCGACGTACCCCAGCGACGTCGGCAGCCACAGCGCCTGGATGACCGATGTCTGAAGGATCACCGCCGCCCACACCAGGATGAGAAAGTAGATCCACCGCATCAGTCCGACACGGGCAAAACGATGTAGACCTCGCTGAGGGTCCGGATGTCCGCAAAGGGCCTGACGTACACGTTCACGAAGTGGGCGTCCTTCTTCGCCGGCTCCGTCCGGGTCACCTCCCCGATCTTCAGGCCAAAGGGGATCAGCTCGGTGGACTCGGAGGCGGTGAGGATGTCACCCGGCTGGACATCGTGCTCGGCCGGCACGTCGCCCAGCACGATCTCGCGGCCGTTGCCCTGAGCCCGGACGGCGACGGGGTCCCCGACGGTATGGCGCCCGGGCGTCCTGCCGTCGTGGGCAACGACCACCTGCTGCCGCCGGCCGTCGGGCAGCTTCACGTACAAGGTCCGCCGCTGGCCGGAGCCCACGCTGCGCCACAGCGCCGCGGGCATCTCGAAGCCGCGGTCCGTCACCAGTTGCAGCGTGGCCGAGAACCCCGCGCACTCGGTGATTCTGCCCACGACGTAGTTCCGGCCGAGAACGACGAGCTTCGGCGGCAGGGCGACGTCCAGATCGTGAAGCAGCCTGCGGGTGATGACGACCTGCCCGGCAGCCACGCCCTGGTCCCGGCCGGCATCGAGGAGTCGGCGGTCGCGCAGCGAGATCGGCTCGCCGGCCAGCACCCGCGCTTCGATCAGCTTGCACCGGAAGCCCCGCATCAGCCGGTTCGACCGCCATCCCGTCAGGCTCTCGATCGTTCCCTGCTGGCTGCGGATCATCTGCTGCTGAGCCTGGATGAGGTGCTCGAGCTCGGCGGT
>LJUF01000285.1 GCA_001303665.1 Phycisphaerae bacterium SM23_33
TGGGGGGCGGCGGTCAGGTTTCCAGGAGGAAGAGCTTGGCCAGGGAAAAAGGGGATAAGTCCAATTATCGCGCGCCGTTCGGCGAGGAAAGGTGGGGCCGACGCATCGGGAACGGGCTAGGCTGGATCGAGCCCGCTGGAGGCCAACGATGCCCCACTTTCCAATTACCTGCTTCGTAGGGCGCACTGGAAACGGGCTGCTGGCCGTGGTATCGGGTATCTGAATCAGCCGGCGGCTGCACCGCCCACGGGGAGCGGGACCCGCAACAAGCTGCCGCAGGAAGGGGAAACTGCCATGAAGATGAGCAGGGCTCTTCTGATGGCCGGGATGGCGTTGGCCGCGTGGCCGTGCCGTGACCTGGTCGCGCAAGGAAAACCCGAAGAAAAACCCCAAGAAAAGCCGCGCCCCGTGCGGGTCGTGGTGTGGGACGAGCGCCAGCCGGTTCAGAAGCGCGCGTACCAGAACTTCCTGGGCAACCAGATCGCAGAGCATCTCAAGGCCCGCGGCGGATTCACCGTCAACTCGGTTGCGCTGGACGATCCGCAGCAGGGGCTGAGCAAGGACGTGCTGGATGGCTGTGACGTGCTGATCTGGTGGGGCCACGTCCGCCAGAACCAGATCAAGCCGCAGACGGGCAAGCGGATTGTCGCCGGGATCAAGGCGGGCCGGCTGTCGCTGATCACGCTGCACTCGGCCCACTGGTCCACCCCCTTCATCCAGGCCATGTACGAGCGGGCACGCGAGGATGCCCTGGCCAAGCTCTCGCCCCAGCAGCACACCGCCGCCAAGCTCAAGGAGATCTACCCTAGGCCGTTCAGGGCGCCGAAGCGGGGCGATCCGCTCACGCCGGCCGTCGAGCATCGCCGCACCGACGACGGCCGCGTCGAAATCACGCTCAAACACGCCAACTGCTGCTTCCCCGTGTATCGAGCCGACGGCAAACCCAGCGAGGTCCGCACACTCCTGCCCAGGCACCCCATCGCCCGCGGCGTCCCCGCCACGTTCTCCATCCCCCAGACGGAGGCATACGACGAGCCGTTCCACGTTCCCCCGCCGGATGCGGTGATCTTCGAGGAACGCTGGAAGGCCGGCGAACGGTTCCGCAGCGGAAGCCTGTGGAAATTGGGCAAGGGCTGGGTCTTCTACTTCCGCCCCGGGCATGAAACCTACCCGATCTTCAAACAGCCGATCCCCCTGAAGATCCTCGAGAACGCCGCCCGCTGGCTCGGCTCCAAGCCCACCTCAGCGATCCCCGCGGCCGCCACGCAGAAGGCAAAGGCCTGACAACAGGCCAGCACACTCCCATATGGGGATGGGGCAGGTTCGGCTAGGCCTACAGCGCAACTTCGTGCGCGCGTCACGGGAACCAGCGATCAGCACTCAGCGATCAGCGTTCAGCAACAGCAGACGGGCCCGATCCCCGGGTGAGAGCTGACTGCTGACGGCTGACTGCCATGCCCGGTCGCGCACCAGATCACACCGAACAGCGCATTCGGTCGAGTCGCGATACCATCTTGCGCTGTGGGGTTAGCGCATATTGTCTCTGCTGCGTCAGGGCACCGTCTTCTTGCGGCCCAGATCGGGGCTGGGGTTACCTTATCACAGCCGCGAGCCGGCGGTCAGGTTTGCAGGAGGAAGAGCTTGGCCAGGGGGGGGCGGGGTTGGGGGTTGGACAGGCCGAAGATGCGGCGGCCGTCGGTGAAGAGCCTCACCACGTGGTAGAGGCTCGGCTCGTCGAGGTCGGCCTGTCGCAGGATCGACCCATCCCTGGCGGAGATCCATTGGATGCATCGCACGGGGCTTTGGCCGTTGGGGGCTCGGGCGTCGGGCTGATCCAGGCGGACGATGGCGATGGAGTCTTTCTGGGCGGGCAGGAGGCCGGCGTGCGTCGTGGGGCAGCGGCGCTGCCACTGCGTCTTTCCGGTGGCGGGGTCGAGGGCGCGGATCCGGTCGGCTTCGGCCACGATGACGCGGTCGGCAACCAGCCCCACGAGCCGCACCGGGGAGTGGATCATCTGGGCCCAGAGGCGGTCGGCGGTCTGGACGTTGACGCAGATGACCTGCGGGCAACCGGGGGAGGTGAAGATCACGCAGGGGGACGCCTCGGCGGACGCCGGCTGCGGCGTGCCGGACGAGGGGACATCGCCCTGCGTTGTCTGCGTGCCCGCCCCGGCGGTCCAGACCACCAGGTCGTCCAGGGGCATGTCGTAGAACATCTCCTCCAGCACGTCGGGCGGGGCGAACGGCAGGCGGCGGGCCCAGCGGACGACCCCGCGGAAGTCGCAGTTCACCAGGCATCCGGAGGCGCGGAAGACGATGCCGTTTCCGACGACGGCCGGCCGACCGATCGACGGCGAGCCGCCGCGAACCTGAAGCAGCGCCGACGACAGCGCCGATTCCCCCGTCTGGGGCGAGACGCGATGCAGATACAGGTCCAGCGCCTCGCCCAGAGCGTCCTTCGCCGTGATCACGTACAGCCACGAGTCGATCAGGACCGGATCGGACAGCACCCGGTCGTCGTAGGTCTGGCTCCAGAGCATCTGGCCGGTGTGGGCCTCCAGGCACGCCAGGGCCGACCGGCCCCGCACGCCGAGGCGGACGTAGAGGTTCTTGCCGACGCGCAGCGGCCTGGCCGCCCCCAGCGGCGCGTCGCGCCGGCTGTAGTACTTCGACTGCGAAGACCACGCGCAGCGGCGCGAGCGCAGGTCAAGGGCGCAGAGCGTCCCGCCGTGGTGGGCGAACAGGCGATCGTGATCGATGGCGAAGGCGGCCGGCCGGCTGGCTTCCCGCCAGCTGCCCTGCCGGTCCCCGGGCACGTCGGCCAGGGGAATCAGCCGCACGCGCCCCCGCCCGGGCCCGGGCGCCGCCGCGGCCGCCGCCTCCGCCGCGACCCCCGAACGCTGGCGTTCGGCGGCCAGCTTGGCGACCATCCGCTCGAACTCCTGCGGCGAGAAGCTCCCCCCCGGCAGGAGGACCTCTTCGGCGATGGGTTCGCCGGCCAGTTGCCCCAGCAGGGCCGAGGCCAGGCGGAACTTGGCGGCGGCTTCCGAGCGCCGGGGGTAGTCTTTTTCGGCCAGGAGGGCGTGGTATCGGCCGGCGGCGGCGTAGAAGCTGCCGAGGCCCAGGTCGCGATCGGCCAGGGCGTGGGTGGCCTCGAAGCCCGCCCGCGTGCCGTAGAACTGGGCGGCCAGGGACTTCAGCATCTCCAGGTCGTTCTGCCGGCGGGCCCGCTCCAGGCGAATCATGCCGATCTGCGAGTACCGCTCGTCCAGGATCCGGCGCAGCGCCGGCGTGGTGCGCAGGACCTCGCGGACCTTGAAGTGGCTGGACTCCAGCAGGTCCTCTTCCTGCCCCAGCGGAACCAGCTCGTTGGGAAGCGTCTGCCGCGTGATCGTCATGCAGGCCGACTCGTAGCTCTTGTCGTGCACCAGGATCAGGAACTCCCCGATCACGTTCAGCATCTTGCTGTCGGCGTGGACGACCAGCGGGTGCATCCACTGCTCGGGCGGATCGACGGGGTCGGCCTGGGCGGCGGCGCCCAACCGGGCCTGGGCCTTCGAGAAGGCCCACTGCGCCAGGGCGGACAGCTCCCGATCCTCCCGGTGGGCGGCCGAGGCCTGCCGATCCCAGACCAGGAACAGGAAGCGCATCGCCTCGCGCCGAACCGACTCCCACTCGGCGCGGTCCATCCGATCCAGCAGGACCAGGCGCAGCAGCCCCTTGGCCGCAACGTCGCGGAAGTAGCGCGACGCGGGGCTGCCGATCTGCGTGGGGCGCAGGTAGCTGGCGTCGAGGACGGCCTGGAGCTTGTCGCGCATGTCGGCCTCCAGGCAGGTTCGGCCCAGCGCGTCGAAGACCTCCCGCAGGGCCGCGGGAAGCTCCTGGCTCTCCGGCCGCGTGATCTCCGTCAGCTCCCCCAGGGCGGCCAGGACGGCCTCGACGTTCGTCTCTGCGCCCCGGCGGCTGGCGGCCAGCAGCAGCGACCACAGGGCATCCTCCCGCACGCCCCATCGGTCGGCGTGCGCCTGGAGCACCGCGTCGCAGGCCATCCGCCACTGGTCGGCAGCGACATCCTTCGGCCGGGCCTTGTCCAGGATCGCCAGGGCGCCGGATCTCTTCTCGGCCTTCAGGACCTCCTGGCTTGCGGCCGAGCGGGCCTTCGCCAGCAGGTGCGCTTCCACCAGGCGATCCAGCGCGGCGAACCGGCGGATGCGAACGTCGTCGGCCGCGATCCGGCGCGCGGGCTTGCCGTCGGTCAGGACCAGGCCGATCTGCACCTCCTTGCGGGAGCCCACGTCGGGCCAGTACTGCCGCCGCCACCAGCGCTTTCCGTCGTCGCTGACCCACGCGGCCACAAAGTCCCGCCCGCAGCGCACGCGCAGCCAGAACCCCTTGCCGACCGTCCAGCCTCTGCGCACGTCCTGTTCCATCTGCCCCTGGCTGCCGCGGTCTGCCGTGACGACGTTGCGCCCCTTGCAGGAGTCCGGCCAGACAACCAGCTCCCTGCCTGAGACGCGCACCAGCACGCCGGTGGTGCGGGCGGTGAACTCCCGCACGTGCAGGTCCACGTCCATCGCCGCGCCCGGCGCGACCGCCAGCGGGAACCACGCCTTGCCGGCGTGGCGATCCTCCGAGCCGACCAACGCCACCACGCCGCCGGGCTCCACACGAAACTGCGGCCGGTCTTTGGGGTTGGACTTGGGGTCCATCTGCCAGCCGAACGTCTGGGCCGGCATCCGCGTGATCGACGCGGCGTCGGCGGGCTCGGCCGGCAGGATCAGCGGCTTGCACGGCCGGGCCTCCCTCGCCGCGACAGACGAGGATCTGCCCGTCCTGGTAGCGCACGTCCACCGCGCCCAGGCGATACCATCGCCAGGCGCCCCGATCGTCCACCGTGCCCGTGACGGTCGGCGAAGACCCGCGACGTTTGCGCCGAAGCGTCTGGGCCTCGATGGTGCCCTGGCGGTCCTGGAGGCTGATGCGGACGCCCTCGTTGCCGCTCCACAGCTCCAGGTCGCACTTCTCGGCGTGGTAGACGCCCAGGCGCAGCAGTCGCCCGGGCGCCGGCAGCTTGGCCAGGCGGAACGTGCCCTGCATCTGGCACGTCTTCCGGTCGGACGACCAGCCGGCCTTCCGCCCGTGGCGCCCCACGAACAGCGCATCCACCTGCCCGCGCCACCGCAGCTCCCTGTCCATCGACGGATGCACATACTCGTCCCACGCCATGGGGCCGGCGGCGGCGACGGGCTCCGCCGGCTGGGGGGCCTCCTGCGGGGGCTGAGTGCCGGCCTTGTGAGAACCGCCTCCTGCCGGGCGTCCTGCCGCCGCGCCCGGACGCGTAGCCGCTGCGCCGCCGGGACGCTCGCCCCCTGCCCGCCCGCCGGCATCGTCGGACGCGGCGCCCCCGCCCGCCACGACGGGCTCCGACGGCCGGTCGCGACGGGACGAGACCACCAGCAGCGTGATCGCCCCAGCCAGCAGCGCCAGCGAGAACGCCCCCGCCAGCGTCCACATCAGCCAGTGCTTCCGCTGGCGAGCCGCCGCCAACTCCTCGATCCGCGCGATCACCTCCGCGAAGTTCGTGATCCGCGGGGCGTACCTCGTCGCCAGCCCCTGCTCCAGCAGCAGCTCCTCCAGCAGCGCCTCCTGGAGCTCGGGGCTGTCGGCCATCTTCAGGCGAATCTCGGCAATCTGCTCCGCCGTCAGCTCCTGCGGCAGCTGCGTCTGGATCAGCTCGATCAGGGCGGCCTCGTTCATCGTCCACCTCGCCTCAGCCCCGCCTGCCGGCAGGCAGGTGTGCCTGAATGCATCGTCGCAGAATCTGCCGCGCCCGGTACAGCAGCACCTTCACCGCCCCCAGCGAGCTGCCCAGACGCCGGGCAATCTCCTGAAGCTTCAACCCCGCCATGTACTGGAGATTCAACGCCTCCCGCGCCGAGTCGGTCAGCCGAAGCGTGCAGATCGGCAGCAGCGGCAGCACGTCTTCGTAGGGATTGTCCGCTTCCACCGTCTCCTCCAGCTCCAGGCACAGCTCCGCCCACGCCACCTCCTTGCGCTGGCCGACCTTCCGCACGTACTCCCGAAGGACGTTCCGCGCGATGCCCAGCAGCCAATACCGGACCGGCGCCGACCCGTCGTATCGCTTCAGCAGCCGAAACGCCCGCAGGAACACCTCCTGGCACAGGTCCTCGGTGTCGTGGCTGTGGAAGATCCTCGCCCGCAGGTAGCCGTACACCGCGGCGTGGTTCTCGGCGTAGACCTCCGAGAAGTCCGCCACCTCAGCCGCCCTGCCTCGAATCTCGCTGACCGCCCGAGCCGCCAAACCACTCTCCTGCCCTGGTACCACAGACGTCCCGCCTGCAGGTTCCCCTTCACAGGCGAGACGCCTGCACCACCATCATCCACCATCCTCCACCATACCCGATCCCCCCCGCCAGCACCAACCCTGCAACAGCCCAACGGCAAACCACGCCCCACATCCCCCAAACACCGCGCTGGATCGGGCGCGATGATTGTGCTTTATTCAGGCGCTTGTCGGCCCGGCGGCTTTGGGCCCGGAGGAAGAACGCATGTTCCAACCCGTTGTGGATGACAGAGGGAAGCCCGGCCTTCGCTGCACTCGAACCGACCTGCTCCTGTCCGCGCAGCTTCTTCTGGCGGCGTGCGCTGCCGGCGTGATGCTCGTCCGGCCGGTGGCAGGGCTGGCGGAGGCAACGAAGGTCCCACTCACGCTGGCGGGGCCAGCCGGCATCCGTCGTGTCAGGGAGCCGGTCACGACGGGCATCCCGATCCCGAAGGGCGGGCTGAAGAGCGTGAAGAACGTCCGCCTGCTGCGGGATGGGAAGGAGGTCCCCGCCCAGTTTCGCGCGGCGGGCCTCTGGCGGCCGGGCGGGAGCATCCGTTGGCTTCTCGTGGACCTCCAAGCGGACGTCGAGGCCGGCGGCCGACAGGCGTACACGCTGGAATACGGCCGGGGTGTGACGGCCGCGGCAAAGCCCGCCGCCGTCGTTCGCATCGACGAGAACGCACACGCCTATGTCGTGGACACCGGGGCCACCACGTTCCGCGTCAGCAA
>LJUF01000286.1 GCA_001303665.1 Phycisphaerae bacterium SM23_33
CGGTCTGGCGGGCCGACGTTCCTGCAGGTCAGCTTTCGGCCAAGGCCAGCCTGTTGGCGGCGCTTTTCGAGAAGGCCGAAGACCGACGCGGCCAGCGACTGGCGACCTTGTGGTTGGCAGAGGTCCAGGCGGAGCATCGCCCGGCCGCGTCCAAGGCCCTGCTCCGGGCGGCGCAGCTCGCCGTGCGCGACAAAGACCACGCGGCGGCGTTCGGACTGTGGTGCCGCATCGAGCGCAAGTACGCCGACACGCCATCCGGGGACGAGGCCATGTACCTGACCGGGGCGTGGCTGAGGCGACTGGGCAAGCCGCGGGAGGCCATCGCCCAGTTCCGGGAGCTGCTGGCGGGCCGTGGAGGCAAGGGCCCCGCCCCCGGGGAAGCCGCCAAGGTGGGAGGGGTCCATCACACTCTCGCCGCCTTGGGGATCGGGCACTGTATGCGGGACATGAACAAATACCGGGAGGCACTGGCGGCGTACGCCGCGGCGGAGCAGAAGTACACCGCGTGGCCGGCGCTGTATGTGGGCCTGTGCCACGATCATCTGGGGCAGGCCGGCCCGGCCGCCCGGAAGTACCTGGAGGTGGCTGCCTACCATGGCGGCGAGAAGCCCTCGGTCCTGATCCGCGTGCTGGACATGTACGAGGCAGCGGGCCAGGTGGCCGACCTGAAGAGCATGTTCGACGAGCTGGACCGCGAGTATCGCCGTGCCCAGTCGCGGAAGTTTACCGACGTGCACGTCGACCTGCCGCCCTCGGAGGTCCTGCGGACTGCCATCGAGCTGCACCAGTGGCAGGCCGGGGGCAGGCTGGACAAGCTGGTGGTCCTGCTCAAGATCAAGGGCGCCCTCGCCGGGCCGGAGGATTACCGGGCTCGCAGGGGCAACTGGGAGGCAGTCGAGGCCGCCCGCTTGCTGGCCCGCCGCCCCGACCGGTCCGTCCCACTGCTGGTGCAGAGGCTGGCCACTGCCGAACAGACTGACCGGAAGTGGCTGTACTACACCCTTGGGCGGTGCGGTACCGCTCGGGCGGTGACCGTGCTCAAGGCGGCCGCCAGGGGAGAACACAACATCTGGTGGAGCCGCAGCGTCGTATACGCTTTGGCACAGGCCGGGCTCGCGGGCGAAGCGGCCCTGAAAGATCTGTCGGGCGCTCCGCACCACAACCTGAGATGCGCCCTGGACGCTCTCCAGGCGGGCCAATTCGACGAACCCGAAAAGGACATCGTCTTCCCCACGATCACAGGCGGCGTTGTTCTGCCTCGCAGCTGGGAGTGACAATCCAAGCCGCCAACCCCTGGCTGAACACCGGCCTCTCAATTACTGGCCCACTACTAGCGGACCGTGTATTCTGATCCTCCGCAAGCTGGGCCGGGCGGCGGAAGGCCGGTGCGGCCAGGGCGGGACGGCCGGTACTTCGTCCGCCCGGGCGGCGAGCCGTTCTTCTGGCTGGGCGACACCCAGTGGGAGCTGTTCCGCCTGTTCTCCCTGGAGCAGGCCCGGCAGATCCTGGACAGCCGGACGGGCCTGGGGTTCACCTGCCTCCAGATCATGCTGGTCGGCGTGGATCCGCTGGAGAACATCGAAGGCCAGCGTCCCTGGCTGGGCGACGACCCCCGCAAGCCCAACGAGAAGTACTTCGCCCACGTGGACAGGGTCGTGGACCTGTGCCGCACCCACGAAGACATGGTGCTCGTCGTCGGCGTCTACCACACCGTCCGGATGAAAGGGCTCGTCCACACGGGCAATGCCCGGCCCTGGGCCCGTTGGGTCGCCGATCGCTACGGCGGGGTGCCCGGCATGGTGTGGTCGATGTACCCTCGGGCGGTGCAAGAGGATGTCCCCGTCTGCCGCGAACTTGCCCGTGGACTGCAGGAAGGAGATGGCGGCCGCCACCTGATCACCGCCCATCCGGACCCCTCGCCGGCCTCGTCGAGCAGCATCCTCCACGCCGAGCCGTGGCTGGCGTTCAACTCGATCCAGACGCACAGGCACATGGACCTCGTCCATGCCATGGTGACCGAGGACTATCGCCGGCAGCCGCCCAAGCCGGTCGTCATGGCCGAGGGGGTCTACGAGGGCAGCACGGGGCATGGGTTTGAGGTCACGCCGTTGCGGCTTCGCCGGCAGGCCTACTACAGCTACCTCGACGGGGGGCACCACAGTTACGGTCACGACGGCTTCTGGCGCGTGGGATACCCCTGGCAGCAGGCCCTGGATCCGCCCGGGGCGCGGCAGATGGGCATCCTGAAGGAGGTGTTTCTGTGCAGGCACCAGTGGTGGCGGCTCGTCCCCGACCAGGAGCTGCTGGCGGCCGGCGGACGAACCGACGGGCAAGAGCTCACCCTGGCCGCACGCCATCCGGAAGGGCGCTGGGCCATCGTCTACACCGGCAGCCCGTCCCGCTTCTCCGTTGCCATGGGCAGGATCGGCGCGCCGGGCGGGTGCGAGGCCTTCTGGGTTGATCCCCGAAGCGGCCAAGCCAGCCAGAGGACCAGGTGCGTGAGTTCGGGACCGCAGACGTTTTCGACGCCCGATGGCTGGGAGGACGGCCTGCTGGTGCTGGAAGCGATCCAGCAATAGGGCCGGCGGCCTGGGGCACCTGGGCGGAACCGCGCCGGCCCCAGACCCGCGCGCGGCTACTCCACCTGGAAGGTCTTCTCGGCCGTCGTGCCGGTGGCAATGTCCTTGACGCGGAGCCGCCAGGCGCCCGTGGCGTCGTTCAATGCCAAGGGGATCGTCATCTCGGCCTCGCCGCCGGCCGCGTCGAGGTTGCGCGAGTAGTAGGTCCGGAGCGATCCGTCCGGTCCGAGCACGTCCACGCGGAGCACGTGCCGGGCGATCGCACCGTCGCCGGCCGTGGTCACGGTGCAGCGGACGGGGACGATCTGGCCGCGCCCGGCCGAGGCGGCCACCTGGACGTCCACGCCGGTGACGCGGTAGGGCAGCAGGGCGTAGCACAGCGGCGCGACCGGGTCCAGCGTGGCCGTGTCGGATTCTGCCTTGCCCAGGTGTTTCCCGGCCCGGATGTTGTAGACCTCGCGCTTTCCGTCGAAGCGGACGGTCACGCGGGAGGGCTTGTCGAAGACGGCGAGCTTGGAGCTGTCTCCCCTCAGGGTGCGGATCCGCCCGTCGTAGCCGCTGTTGAACAGCACCGCCGCGTACCGGGCCGGACCGTCCGCAAACAGCACCACCTCCACGCCGTGGTGGCAGTCGCCTTTCTCATCCAGAGCGGGCACGCGGGCCTTCAGCCCGGCCAGGGCCAGCAGCTTGCCGAACATCGCCTTCATCGCTGCGACCGACTCCCCGCCGGTGAGGCGGTGCGTGGGGTATCGCGCCAGCAGGACGTTCTTGTGCAGCAGCACGACCTTGCCCCGCCCGCAGGCGAAGACGTCGAAGTCCTCCTGTTTCTGCTCGGCCTTGCCGGCGGTCAGGTCGGCCAGGGCCGGCTGGGCGCGCCCCCGGCCATGCTGGTCGAACGTCCCCACCCACTTGTCCAGCACCAGCACCCCGCCGGCCCGGACCCAGTCGGTGATGGCCTTGGCCTCGGCGTCGGACAGGGCCAGGATGTCGTTCATGAAGTGCAGCCGGAACTTGCCCTTTGCCAGCAGGCCCTCTTCGACCTCCTGGTACCCAACGAACTCGTACTGGAAGCCCAGGTCCTCCAGGATGCGCATGCTGCCGGAGTCGTCCCAGGCCCAGGTCTGCCCCTGGAAGGCGGGGTCGCGGTCCACGATGGCCCACACCCGCCGCGTGGGCTGGGAGAAGTGGATGCCGATGGGGTCGTTGTCCCGCTTGGCGTTGATGAACAGGCGGCCGATGCCGCGCTGAAGCTCCAGCCAGGTGTCCTTCAGGCCCAGGCCCTTGGCCGTCGGCCGGCCCTGTTTATCGAGTAGCTCCTGGTCGATGTCCCACAGCCCGGTGCAGGCCAGCCCGTGGAAGAGGTAGTACCAGTCGTAGCGGCAGCGTTTGGCCCCGGCGAACCAGCCGGGGTAGGGGAACAGCCGCTTGTCGTAGCGGGCGTGGAAGGAGCGGGCGATCTCGATGGCGTTGTTGTAGTCGTAGTAGTGGGCGATGTCGAGCACCTTGGGAAGCTGGCTGTAGTCGAACCCCGGCCAGGGGCTGGGGCCCTGGGTGCCGGTCATGCCGAACAGGCCGTCGGGGTCGTACCTGCGGCCGACTTCGCGGCAGGTGGCCAGCGCCCGCAGCATGACCACGTCCATGTACGCCCGGTGGTCGCACCACGGACCCAGGCGCTTCTCGGGAACGGCCACGCCCTTGTCGCGCTGGGCGATCTCGTAGCTGGTCATGGGCGTCACCTCATCCCAGGACCTGACCTTGGTTTGCCAGGCGGTGTTGAGGGCGTCCAGCGAGGGATACTGCCCGCGGATCCACTGGCGGAAGCCCGCCAGGCAGTGCTCGGAGTAGCAGAACTCGTTCTTCTGGTTCTGGGCGGCCATGCCGCCTTCGTCCTGCATGTTGTACCAGATGGGCTTGTACGGGGCCTGCCAGCTCACGACCCGCCGGGCCATCTCGCTCATCCGCCGGATCGTGTCGGGGTCGCTCAGGCACGACCGGCGGCCCAGCGTGGAATGGTCGGCGATGCCCTGCTCGTTCCACTTGTCCAGGAAGGGCTTCATCTGCTCGCCCAGGAAGCCCTTGTTCTTCTTGTACAGGGTGAAGATCCGCCTGGGCATGGCGATGGGCTTGAGCAGCTCGTCCACGTAGTAGCGCAGGTCGTTCTCGACCAGCGGGTCCTGGCTGGATGCGCGGTGGCCCTCGTGGCCGTAGCCGCGGTTGCCGTTGCAGCCGATGCCGCGCAGGGCGTCGCCCGTGCCGATCGGATACGCCGCCCAGGGAAACGTGTACCAGTCGCGCAGCGGGCGCGTGTGCTGCGGCGTGCAGCCGAACTTCACCGGCTCCGCCAGCGGCTTCTGCCCGACCAGCACTTCCATCCTGTTGCCGGTGGAGACCACCGCCCGCACCGGAAAGACAAACCTCGCCTTGCCGTCCTCACCGGCCGTCTGGCCGCTCTCGGCCACCAGCCGGCCGTAGGAGTCCATCCATCGAGCCGTGACCTTCGTGCCGGGGGGCGAGGTGCAGACGACCTCGATCTTGTCACCCACGTCGAAGACCGGCCGCTGCTCCGGGGCGCCCGCGTGACGGACCTGGATGTCCGCTGCAAGCGCGGCCGAGGCCGACAGGGTCAGAAGCAGCAGTGACGTAAGGGCGGCGTTCAAGCTGGACATGAGGAAGTTCCTTTCAGGTCGTTGCAGGACCGAGGCGACCACGCGGACGATTGGGCCCGGCGGCGGGGGCTCCTCAAAGATGCGGCCTCCGGCGGCCCCGGGGTGAATCTGCCGCGACGTCAATAGGGGGCCCTTCGCGTTGGCGTCTGTCCACGGCCGGTACGACCAAGACGAGGGCGATTGTATCAGTCGGCACGACCTCGTGAAAGCGGCAAGCGGCACGCATGCGCGTCACGGCGCCGGCCCCACAAGGAAGGGCAGGCGTGAGTGCCTGTCCCTGAGGATGTTGCCGTTACCACAGGGGATGGGATTCGAGCGCGCGACCTGCGGGTCATGACGGGGCCTCCGGTGGCAACCTGGCGCCAGTCCGGGTATCATAAGCCAGACCGAATTATTCGGGGGGACAGCCAGAAAGAGACGAAGTTCCGTGATTCTTCTCTCATCCACGCAGGCGTCAGAAATGCTGAATCAGTTTCAGCACGGGAATCAATCTCGGACTTCCCTGGACTTGGGGAAGACAGAAACGTCGGTTTCGCTGCAAGAGGGCCATGTTCGTCTATCCGGCGAGGCCCAGGTCTCCTTGGACGATCTGCGGATGATCGCGAATTGCGAAGATGCCATCTTTGCCGTGTGGGAATGCACGGTGGAGAAGGTTATTCGGTTTTCGAATGCGACCCTACGGACGTACAAGCTGCGGCCGACGGCCGACTGGCCGGCCCTGGAAATCAGCGGTATCCTGATGCACAGGATCAAGGGAACGACGCCCAAGAGGGACGCAGAGGCCAAACTGCGCCTGGTCTCGCCCGTGCATGGCGCAGTGCTGGATACGTGTATGGGGTTAGGATATACGGCGATCCTTGCCGCATCCACGGCCGACTCCGTG
>LJUF01000020.1 GCA_001303665.1 Phycisphaerae bacterium SM23_33
GATTGCCGGTATCATTACGGAGAAAGGAATCATCCGGGCCGATGCGGGTGAAATCGCTCGCATCACCGGCAGCGAAGAGTAGACGTTCGACACCATGACGCAAATGACGTTTACTTGGAAGAGTCCGGTTCGACGACAACGGCAATGAAGAGGACGTCCGCAATCGCGATGGTGGTGCTGGTGACGCTGGCGCCTATCTGGGCGGCTGCCCCGGCCGAAGAAGCCGCCAAGGGCGGCGAGCTGCGCGGCCGGATCGGGGCGCTGCAAAAGCAGCCGGCCGAACCGTGACGCCTGTCAAGGAAAGGATACCTTCTTGAGTCCTGAGAAAGGTTCGTGGGGTCTGGAGGCCGGCAACGAATGGGTTTCGCGCGGCCCGTTGGGCGCGGTCAAGCCGGCCGACGTTTCGAAGGAGTCGTTCTCGGTCGGCCACGAGGGCGGCGTGGTTCTGCGGGCGGCGCGGAACGGGTACGTCTCATTTCGGCTGTGGGTGATCGGGGCGGGCGAGTACCGGCTGGCGGCGGAGTTTCCCGGCGGACTGGAGGCGGATCTGTTCCGCGCGTGGTATCACCGGATGGCCGCGGACGGCCGCGAGCAGGCCCGGGCGGAGCACTGCGCCGACGCCCTGGTGCTGGTCGAGCCGGGGGCGGCGGCCAGTCTGCCCGACCCGGACAACGCCATCGAAGCCCAGACGCACCAGGAATACTGGGTGGATGTCTTCGTCTCCGCCGACGCCCCGGCCGGCACCGCCGCCGGCCGGATCACCTTGGTCGCCAAAGGCGCCAGGGTGGAGCTGCCCGTAGAGATCCAGGTCCTCGAAGCGGTCATCCCCGATGAAGACGTCCTCGTCTGCGACCACAACTCCTACGGCTGCCGCTGGCTGGCGGGGATGTACCCGAGCGTCTTCGCCGGCTGCGCCGACGAGCCCGGCCGCTGGGCCAGGACCATCGAGCTGCTCCAGCATTACTACCGCATCTGCCACGAGCACCGGGGGCTGTTCAGCAACCTGGGCGCCGGCCACCACGGCGGGTTCGATCCGATTTACGGCCCGGCGGCCCGCGGGGCGGGGCGGGAAAGGCGCCTGGAGGATTGGGGGCTGTTCGACCGGCACTACGGTCCGCTGCTGGACGGTTCGGCCTTTGCCGCCGCCGGGCCCGGGGCGCCTCGGCCGAGGCGGCCGGCCCGGCCGGCGTGGGGCGTGTACACCCCCATCAACGCGGATTGGCCGGCCGACTATCTCTGGTGGGGCCAGCCGGGGTATGAGGTGGAGTTCGCCCGCGGCGTCGGGCAGTTCGACGAGCACTTCCGCCGCAATGGCTGGCTCACCACCCGGCCGTACTTCTTCTTCAACCACAAGAAGCGCTACCGCTGGTTCGAGTGGGACGGCGACGAGCCCAAGTACGCCAGGGACGACGCCTACTGGCTGGAGATGGGTCGGCTGTTCCAGCAGGCCGTCGGCGACACCCCCGTGCCCTGGGCCTTCCGCATGGCTGCCAGTTGGCAGATGAAGCATCACTTCGAGCAGTTGGCGGGGGTGGTGGACTTCTGGGTCTGCGGCGGCTTCGCCGGCTGGTATCCCGATGAGATCCGCCGGGTGGTCGCCCGCGGCGACGTGGTGTGGACGTACTCCGGCACGCCGGGCATCGGCGAACCGAGCGCGGCCCTGCTGGAGCACGTCTGGCGGATGTGGGCCCGCGGGGTGAGCGGGCACTGCGAATGGCTGACGACCAACCCCGGGCCCGACCCGTGGTTCCACTGCGACGGGGCCCAGACGGGTATGATCTATCCCGGCGAGCGGTTCGGCATCGCCGGCCCCATCCCGTCGGCTCGGCTGAAGCTCCAGCGCAACGCCGTGCAGGACCTCAACCTCATCCACGCCCGCGCGAAGGCGGCGGGGCGGCTGGAGAAGGTTCGCCAGAAGCTCGGCAAATCCGTGCCGGTGAGCTTGTGGGAACGGCCGCCGCCGATCGTCCGCCAGCAGCCGCCGGAGCTCTGGGACAGCCACAACCTTTCGGCCACCCAGGATGACAACATGGCCAGGCATGCCGGGCTGGACCCGCTGTGGTGGGTTCCGATTCGCCGGGCGGCCCTGGGCGGGGAGGTCAGCCAATGACGGGCGTAAACGCCGAGACCGAGGCCGTCTTTGCCGAACTGGCCCGCATCGCTGAGATCGCCGCCGGCATCCTCGACGGCGAGGAGGTCAAGCGGATCATCGCCGAACAGGCCATGCATTACGTCGCCAACCCAGATCCCGAGCACCGCTACCTGTCCGGCGACTACTTCGACGCGGACCACGAGTTGTTCCTGCGGACCAAGAAGCTGCTGACGCGGCTGGAGCGGCTGGGGAAGGTTCCGCTGAACGGCTCGGTCTGGGTGCCGATACCGGGGCGCGAGGAGGTGACGGTGGCCGTGCAGAACGGGGCGTATCATCGCTACTACCAGTTCGGGCAGGAGCGGCTGGCCACGCCGCCGGAGATGAAACAGGTCTTTGCCAACGGCCAGGTCCTCCGCGTCGCGCCGGCCGAGGGCGACCGGCTGGCGACGGTGCTGGCCCCCGTCCGCGACAGCCTGGGCGACGTGGTGGCCGTCGCCGAGTTCACCGCCCCCCTGGACGCCCCGCCCCCGGCCTGGAGCTGAGCGAATTGCCGATTGCGGATCTCGGACTGCGGACTCCGGCTTTCAGTATCTTCCGTACGTTCGGGCGGTCTCGACCATGGCGCGGAGGTTCTCGTCGGGGGTGTCGCGGCCGCACTGGTCGCCGGTGGAGAGGATGAAGCGGCCGCCTTCGGCGGCGTCGTCAATGGCCTGCTTGCTGGCGGCGACCACGTCGGCGGGCGAGCCGCGGAGCAGCACGTCGGTGGTGTGGAGGTTGCCCTTCAGGACGATCTTGTGGCCGTAGAGTCGCTTCAGCTCGGCCAGGTTGCAGTCGCCCATGGGGGGCCGCTCCAGCGGGTCGATCACGGTCAGGTGGGTTTGCTCGGCGAAGATCTTGACCAGCTCACGCTCCGGCCCGCAGGAGTGGACGTGCGTGGGCATGCCGTCGGCCGTCGCCAGCTCGATGATCCGCTTGACGGCGGGGAAGGCCACCTTGCGGAACATCTCCAGGGTCTGGAAGACCAGCGTGCCGGAGCCGCCCACGCACAGGAAGTCGGGCTTGACGTCCATGGCCATGATCCGCCGGTAGCGCCTCTCGGCCGCCTGGAGCCGCTCGGCGGCCCACTGCTCGTGCCTGTGGGGGTTGTCGTAGTAGTGGTACACGTCCTCTTCGCTGGCGAAGGCGACGGTGCCGATGACGAACGCGCCCACCAGGCCCTGGTCGCCCAGGAGCTGCTTGACGCGCTTGAAGCCTTCCGGGCCGGCGTCCACCGGCTTGATGCCCTCGACCGGCTCGAAGCGTCTGGGCTGCGGCGGCAGGCCGAGCTTGGCCGGCCGCAGTGAAACCGGCGGGTCGGCCACGCGATACACCGTGACCCGCTCCGACCAGACCGGCTTGCCCGACTCCACGTAAGAGTGTTGCACGGTGATCCAGCGCTGGTCGCGCTGGATGATGAAGGGCTGCCAGGGCGGCTCGGCCGAGACCTCCTCGGGGAACCGAAGCGGTGAGTATCCGTCCATGAGGCAGTCGAAGTCGAAGTGCTTGGCCGCGGCGATGTACGCCTCCCAGATCGGCGGGTCGTTGTAGAGGTACAGGTCCCAGAAGGGCTTGCCGGTGAGCCTGGCCGGGATCATGTTGGAGGTGTCGGGCATCACCGGCACGCAGTCGGGTATCTCGCCGGCCAGCACCTTCAGCAGTCTTTGGCGCGAGGTCATGCCGCCGGGCCTTGTACCAGAACGGAGCGGAATCTCATAGTGGCGGCGCCTCGCGGCCGGGGGCCTGGGGTCTCGCCGGGTGACCCGAGCGGCGCAGGGGTCGGGCTTGGGGTCACAGCGCCACGATGGGGTGGATCAGGCCGGGCAGGTCCCCGTCGGGAACGGGCTGGCCGGCGCTGAAGACCATGACCGTCCCGTGGGCGTTGTCGCTGGCGATGACGACGGCCCGGTCGTGCACCACCTCGTAGCCCGCTTCGACGGGCTGGTGTCCCATTAGAAACTGCCTTGCCCCCAGCCGGGCGGTGAGGTCGTCGAGCTGCCCAGGGGTGTGCCCGCGGCCCCAGGTCCATTCGTACACGCTGCCGCCGCGGTGCAGGTCCTGGTCGCGATAGGGGCGGGTGAAGATGTCCCAGTCGATCAGGTCCATGCGGTTGGGGCTGGGCAGGGAGTGGGTCATCAGCATGCCGTTGGGGCACCTGGCGGCCAGCGGCAGGCTGCGGAGGAGTTCGTGGACCGCGGCGCGGACCTCGTCGGCGGCGGGGCCGAAGGAATGGTCCAGCCCGGCGTCGAAGGCCTTGCACATGGCGAGGCCCTCCTTGGTGATCTCATTGCCCGTGAACTGGGCCAGGTCGTGGTTGCCCATCAGGAAGAAGACCCGATCGGGATAGGCCAGCTTCAGCCGGGCCGCCCGCAGCAGCACCTCGACGCTGCGGTCGCCGCCGGCCGGGTCGGTGGGCCCGCCGTGCAGCAGCTCCTGGAGGACCAGCCGGCGGTTGGGGCGAGCGGGCAGGTCGGCGTAGGTGATGATCCTGGACAGGTTCCGCCGGTGCCCGTGGATGTCGCCGGCGTAGATAACCTCATCGCCGGCGGCGAAGTCCAGGCGGTTGCCTTCGCGGAGGCCGTCCCGGGCGATGAGCCGGGCGGCTTGCAGGAATGTATTGGCGGCCGGGTGCGGCATGGGCTACTCCGGGGTGCCCTCGGGCGCCTCGGGGGGCGAATCACCCGGCGGGGGCGGCTGGGGTCCTTGGGGAGGCTCCTGGGTCGGGGCCTGTTCGGCGGCGCGGGCGTTCCGCTCGAGGCTGTGGGCGATGAGCTCCAGCCGGGCGCCGGCAGCCCGCATGCTGTGCGGGCGGCGGGAGGGGTGCAGCTCGATGCAGTCCAGCACCAGCCGGGCCAGCGCCGGCGGGACCTCCGGGTTGTGCTCCTCCGGGGGGGTCACGCGCAGGTCGTCGCGGAGCTGCACGCCGTTGCCTTCCTTGGGCAGGACGGTGGGGATGGGCCGCCCGGTCAGCGTCCAGTACAGGGCGGCCCCGAAGTTGAACACGTCGGTGCGGGCGTCCAGCGGGCGGCAGTACACCTGCTCGGGGGCGATGAAGTCCGGCGTGCCCTGGATCCGCGGCTTGATGGTGCCGATGGGGCAGCTCTGACCGAAGTCGATGATCTTCACCGTCCCCTCGGCGGCGACGATGATGTTGTTGGGCTTGATGTCGCCGTGAAGGTAGCCGCGGGAGTGGATGTGCGTAACGGCCTGGGCGACCACCAGGAAGATGCGGATGATCTCCTGGACGTCGGTGGGGCGGCGGAGCTGGCAGTTGTCGCCTTCGCACAACTCCATCAGCAGTTGCAGTTCGTGGACCTTGAACCGCCGCCGCAGCCGGCGCAGGCGGTAGTACTTGCGAACGGCGGGATGGTCGAAGTTGCGGGCGATCCTGAATTCATTCAGGGCCTGGTCGAGGAAACGGTCATCGTCGCCGGGCTGCTTGAAGACCCGCTTGAGCGCGCAAAGACGGTTGCCCCTCCGCTCCCGCACTCGCCAGATGGTACTACGAGCGCCCTTGCCCAGGTAATCCACGACCTGGAAACCCGGGACCTGGAGTCGCGTCAGATGCCTTGTCATTGAACCTCACAGCCGTCAAAAAACTTCGTTATGAGAAGAATGACACAATATTAAGCCCAAGCCATTGTAGCGGCTTGCCTGCACGAAGCCAATACTCCAGCGTCCGTGTTTGGGCATTTCTGCTTACAGAAGAATCGGCGGGTGCGGCGGGCGACTTTGCTAGCAGGCGGGGGTCATTTCGCGGCGGGCAGGAGGCTTTGGCGGATCGCCTCGGCCGGGAAATGCCCCCCCGGGCAGCCCTGCTCGCCCAGTTCGGAATGCAGGTACACGTGGTCCGGGGACACCGAGCAGGCCAACTGCAGGGCCCGCAGGAGTCTGACCAGGGCCTCGACCTGTCTGGCCGTGGGCCGGGCCCGCCGACAATCGCACAGGACCGCGATGCCGATGCTGTTGGCGTTGAAGTCGTACCCGGGCACGTGAATGTGGTGGCCCTCCTGCTGCCGGCGCCAGCGGGCGGTGGCCTGAATGACCCCGTCTCCGAATCTGTCGGCGCTTCCGACGATGAAGTGACAGCCGCTGGCGATGCCCGCTCCCTCCCGGCCGGCGTCGTGAACGATGATGTTCCGCCACTTGACGGACTGGACAGGCACGTCGGTCTGCTGCACGATCGGCAGCTCGGCTTTTGCCGGGTCGGGTCCGACGGCCCGCAGGTCCACGGCCGGGATCGGCTGGGCCGGCTCGGTCTCCATCAGACACAGCACCAGCGTGCCGAGGCTCATGGAGGCAACCAGCAGGGCCAACGTCTTGATCATCCGTGATCTGACTGTCGGGCTCAATCCCGTCTCCGCCAGAAGACCTGATCCAGTAGGACAGCTTACACCCTTACCCGTCTCATCGGCAAACAGCAAGAACTTTCTTCCGGGAAATCGTTTTTCCCGACGAGACGGCGTTGCGGCCGGTGACGGCCGGAATGTGGGGGGGCGGGGGGCGGCGAGCGGGCTCAGCTGCTATTGCGTTTCCGCAAGGCTTTCCGGGTCGTCGTCCTCCAACAAGCCCAGCGCTCTCAGGGCCTCGTACGCGGCCTTCTGCTCGGCCTCTTTCTTGGTGTTGCCCCAGGCGCTGCGGTGCTGCCTGCCGTTGACCCGCACGGCCATCTCAAAGGCCTTGGCGTGCTCGGGGCCTTTTTCGTCCAGCAGCACGTAATGCGGGGTGTGGTTCCATTGCCGCTGGGCGTGCTGTTGCAGCACCGACTTGTAGTTCCTCTGGTGCCGGCAGGCCATGCTGGCGGTGATGGCCTCGCCCATCCCCGAGAGGATGAACCTTCGGGCCGGCTCGATCCCGCCGTCCAGGTAGATGGCCCCGATGATGGCCTCGTACGCGGCCGCCAGCAGGCTGGGCGGCAACTGGGCCCGGAAGCTGACCCCTTTGCCGATCACGATGACGTCCGTCAGCCTCAGTTGCTTGGCCAGCTTGGCGCAGGTCCTGCGCGAAACCACCGCGGACTTGATCTTCGTCATCTCGCCTTCCGGCAGCTTCGGGCCCCGAGCGTATATCTCCTGGCAGACGACCATCCCCAGCACCGCGTCGCCGAGGAACTCCAGCCGCTCGTTGCTGGCGAGCCGCGATGACGCGGCCGAGGCGTGGGTCAGAGCTTGCTTGAGAAGGGAGCGGTTGCAGAAGCGGTACGCGATGATCTCCTGGCACCGGCTCAGGTTGTCGTCACTCACGGCCTGTCTCGCTCACGTCGCGAGCCGGTGACGAAAGGCGCCTCCAAGGCCTTGACTTGGTGCCCTTCGTCAACGCCTCGCTCATCCACTACTGTATCAACAGGAATTCTAGCATTCGCCCTTCACGCTGTCAAAGCCGCTTCGCCTTGGCGGCGCATTCAGGCCTTGGTGGCACCTGGTGGCAGGCGCCTGTGCCACCGGTCATTCACCGCTCAGTTCGGGCGCCCCCGAGACCCTGGTGCACCCCGCGGGGCCGCCCGGCTTCCAAACCGTCCCGGAGGCGGGCTATACTGTGCTTGGACGCGGCATGTGGAGGATCGCCCGGAATGCCCGGTGGGTCGCCGGCAACGGCTGCTTCCTGGCGCCGGCTAGACCCGATTCAATGTCGCATGACGTGCTCCGGGTACCGCGGCACCCGGCCGGGGCCCATGAGTGACCTTCGTGACACGAGAGGGATGGACATGATTGACAAGACCTTGGACCGGCGGATCGCTGCCGCGCGCCGGCGCCTGGAGGCGCTGGGCCGACTCGCTAGCAATCCGCCCGAGCCCCAGAGAGCCCTGTTATCGGAGGCCATGGACGAGTTGTCCGCAGCCCTGGAACAACTGCAGCAGGGCGGCGCGGACGGGGGCCGCCCGCGGGGCGAGGGGCGGGCGGTGCCTCGGCGAACGCTGGATGCCCTCGAAGAAGAGCGGCGCAGGCTCTTTGCCGTCCTGGATCTGCTGCCGGCGTTCATCTACCTTCAGGGCCGAGATTACTCCGTGCACTTTGCGAACCGGAGGTTTCGTGAATTGTTCGGCGACCCCGGCGGTCGCCGGTGCTACCAGGTCCTCAGTGGCCGGCAAGCGCCCTGCGAGGAATGCCCCACGTTTCGCGTCTTGGAAAACGGGACCCCGCAACTGTGGGAGTGGTCCAGCAAGGCCGGCCGGACCTACATGGTCTACAACGATCGGTTCCCGAGCCCCGATGGTCCGGAAATGGTCCTGAACGTCGGGATCGACGTCACTGAGCACAAGCGGGCAGAGGAGGCGCTGCAATGGGAGTTGGCTGTCAGCAGGGCCCTGGCCGAGCTGTCCAACTCCTTGATCGTTTCCTCCTCTTCCGTCGAGGACATCGCGAGTATCGTTCTGGATTGCGCCAAGCGGCTCACAAACAGCGCGCACGGATTCGTTTCGTCAATCGACCCGCAGACACGGGCCAGCGTGGCTCACACCCTTACTGCAATGATGGGAAAGCAGTGCCGGGTCTCGGGCAAAAACAGGATCGTCGCCTTTCCCATCGGGCCGGACGGCCGGTATCCGGCCCTTTGGGGTCATGCATTGAACACCCGCGAAGCATTTTACACCAATTCACCCGGCACACATGAAGCGTCCAGGGGGGTCCCGAAGGGCCACGTCCCCCTCCGCAACCTCCTTGCCGTCCCGGCCGTAGCCGGGCAAGAGCTCGTCGGCGAAGTTGCCTTGGCCAATTCAGACAGCGGCTACACGGAGCGTGATCTTGAATCGGTCAAGCGACTCACCGAACTCTATGCCCTGGCGGTACAACGCCAGCGCAAGGAAGAGGCGCTTGTGCAGAGCGAGCAGCGGCTGCGCAAGCTGGCAGAGATCTCGCCGGTGGGGATATTTCGGACGGACGCCCGAGGCCATTGCCTCTTCGTCAACCCGAAGTGGTGTGAGATCGCGGGGCTGACGGCGGAGGAAGCCCTGGGCGAAGGCTGGATCCGAGGCCTGCATCCCGAGGACCGGGACGGCGTGGCCGGCGCCTGGTACGAGGCGGCCCGGCACAATCGGCCGTTCGCGATGGAGTATCGCTTTGCCGGCCGGGACGGGCGCACGACCTGGGTCTTCGGACAGGCCGCCGCCGAGATGTCCGAGGCCGGAGACGCTGTCGGTTACGTCGGCACCATCACCGATATTACCGAGCGCAAGCGGGCGGCGGAGGAAATAGCCAGGCTGGCCAAGTTCCCCGACGAGAACCCCAACCCGGTGCTTCGCGTCTCCGAAGACGGCGCCATGCTCTACGCTAACAAGGCCGGCTTGCCTGTGCTGGCCGTCTGGGGATGCCGGCAGGGGGAGCCGCTTACGGGCCGCTGGCATCAGTTCGTGCAAGAGGCGCTCCGTGACGGACGCAGCCGGCAGAGCGAACTGGAATGCGGCGGCCGGATATTCTCCCTCACCTTCGCCCCCGTCGTCGGCTCCAACTACGTCAATGTCTACGCCCTGGACATCTCCAAGCGCAAGCGGGCGGAGCAGGAAGTCCGGAAACTCAACGAAAAGCTGGAAGAGCGCGTGGCCGAGCGCACCGCCCAGCTGGAGGCCGCCAACCAGGAGCTGAAAGCCGAGATCGCCGAGCGCAGGCGGGCGGAAGAGGCCCTGCGGGCCAGCGAGACCAAGTACAGGGATCTGGTTCAGAACGCCAGCAGCATCATTCTGCGAGCCGACACGCGGGGCAATATCACTTTCTTCAACGAGTTCGCCCAGCAGTTCTTCGGGTACAGGGAACAGGAGATCCTCGGGCGGAACGTGGTCGGGACCATCGTTCCGGCGACGGACAGGGCCGGCCGCGACCTGGCGGCCATGGTCAACGACATCGCCCAGGCCCGCGAGGGCTACGCCGCCAACGAGAAGCAGAACATGCGCCGCAACGGCGACCGGGTGTGGATCGCCTGGACGAACAAGGCCATCCGAGACGCCTGCGGGCGCGTCGTCGAGCTGCTGTGTATCGGCAACGACATCACCGAGCGAAAGCAGCTGGAGCAGGAGCTGCTGCGGGTCGGCGAGGTGGAGCGGCAGCACGTCGGGCAGGACCTGCACGACAGCCTCGGGCAGACCCTAAGCGGAACCGCCTATCTCAGCCAGGTCCTGCACCGGAAGCTGGCGGCGAAGTCCCTGCCCGAAGCCGCCGACGCCGCCAAGATTGCCGGCCTGCTGAGCGAATCGGTGGCGTTGGCTAAATCCCTGGCCAGGGGACTGTGCCCCATTGAGCCGGGCCCCGAAGGGCTGATGACCGCGCTGGGAGAACTGGCACTGCGGGTGGAGAGCCTGTTCGGCATCTCCTGCATCTTCGAGTGCCTCAGGCCGGTGCTTGTCCATGACATCGGCGTGGCCGGCCACCTGTACCGGATTGCCCAGGAGGCGACGACCAACGCGGTCAGACACGGCAGAGGCGGCGAGGTACTGGTCCGGCTGTCCAGCCGGGGCGGCTTGATCGAGCTGTCTGTGCTGGACGACGGCGTGGGCCTGCCCAGAGAATGGAACGGGAAAGAGGGCATGGGGCTGCGCATCATGCGCTACCGGGCCCACGCCATCGGGGCCTCTTTTGAGGTGCGGCGCCGGCCGGAAGCCAGCACCGCCGTCACCTGCCGCCTGCCGATAAGACAAGACTGGACCGACGGGGAAGTGGCGGACCGGCACGATGAAGCCTGCTGACAGGAAGAAGGTGCTGATCGTGGATGATCATCCTGTGATACGCTACGGGATCACCCAGACCGTCGAACAGGAGCCGGACATGCTCGTTTGCGGCCAGGCCGAAGACGTCCAGGGCGCCCTGGAGGCGGTTGAGCGGCTGGAGCCCGACGTTGCCGTTGTGGATATCAGCCTCAAACACAGTAGCGGCATCGAACTGATCAAGCAGCTCAGGCAGCGCCGCCCCGGCTTGCCCGTGCTGGTGCTCTCCATGCACGATGAGTCCCTGTATGCCGAGCGCGCCCTTCGGGCCGGCGCCCGCGGGTACGTCACCAAGGCCGAGCCCCCTGAGAGAATTGTCGAGGGCATCCGACAGATCCTCCAGGGGGGCGTGTATGTTAGCGACGCCCTCGGCCGGAGGATGCTGCGGGTAATGGTTGGGGGCAAGCCGGGCTCGGAGGTCTTCCTGGTTGACCGGCTCAGCGATCGCGAGTTTGAGATCTTCGAGTTGATCGGGCAGGGCCTGCCCACGCGAGAGATCGCCCAGCGGCTCCAGCTGAGCATCAAGACGGTCGAGACCCACCGCGAGCGAATCAAGGACAAGCTGAAGCTGGACAGCGCGGCCGACCTGCTGAAGTACGCCATCCGGTGGGGGCAATTCGTCCGGGGCGGGTGACGCAGGCCCCGGCGGCGGGGCGGGCCCGGCCTGGCCGCTGGCAAATGCGTGAACTCCCCCACACGTCCCAGTCTTTGCCCCGACAGCAAAAGCCGTGACCGGCCCGATTGAAAGACGGGCAGCGGCCGGCCTTTGATTAGTAAGGTACGGCGCGACTTTTCAGGCGGCCTGTTCCGCCCGGGGCCGGAGCCCCTGCGAGGGCTCTGGGGAGCAGTGAATCGGAAGGCACCTTCGGAGGTGGCGCGATGAGGATGGTGGTCATGATAACGCGGAGGGCCTCGGGGGAATATCGGGCCTCGTGTCCGGCGCTGCCAGGCTGTGTTGTCAGCGGGCCGTCGCCCGAGGAGGCCGAACGCAGGATGGTCCAGGCGGTTCGGGGGTACCTGGCCAATCTGGACGTCCCGCCCCCCAGGAAGCTTGCCCTTCACGCTCACGTCTTCTGATGAGGAATGCGTGGCCCGTGGGCTTGGCTGGTCGGCCGGTCGCCGGCAGGGCCGTGGCGGGCTTGATAAGCCTTTGCGGGGCGTGCTACAATGCAGCGGTGGAACCCCTTTCCGACATCAATCTGGCTGAGCTGAAGATGGTCAAGTATCCCGCCCCCGTCCTCCGCCATCGCTGCCCGGAGGTGGAAGGGTTCGACGACCAGCTTCAGGCCCTGGCCCAGCGGATGTTCCAGATCATGTATGCCAATCGGGGGGTCGGGCTGGCCGCCCCCCAGGTGGGCCTGAGCGTCCGGATCTTTGTCTTCAACCCCGCTGCCGAGCCCGGCCAGGCCGAGGGCGTTTGCCTGAATCCCCAGATCGTGGATGGCCAGGGCGAGGTACAGGAGGAGGAGGGCTGCCTGTCCGTGCCCGGCGTCACTGCCCGGATTAAGCGCTTCAAGCGGGTGACCGTTCGGGGCGTGGACCTCCAGGGCCGGCCGATCGAGCTGGCCGGCGAAGACCTGACCTCGCGGATCCTCCAGCACGAGGTCGACCACCTCAACGGCATGCTCATCATCGACCGCATGTCGGCCGTCGGCAGGCTGGCCAACCGGCGGACCCTGAAGGAGCTGGAGGCCGATTACGCCGAAGGCAAGTCTGACTACCCGGCCGCAAGCCGCGAGTGCCTGACGGTTCCTCAGGCGATGAATTCCTCCCCTCGAACGCCTCAGGCTGGCATTGACATGGGGGCCGGAAAAGCCTTACATTCATGGCCTATACCGGGAGCGCTCAGGCAGCGGCGGCATGCATACATACCCTCAAGCCAGCGCGAAGTAAGGTCCGATAACGACTCCTGGAAGACGGACGCAGCATGTTCACCAACCGACTCCATGCGACACTGATTTCGGCGTGCATCCTTGCGGCCTGGGCCGGCTGCGATGAGCCGCTGAGCCTGAACTGGCAGCGGCAGCCCACCACCCGCCCCGCTCGGATCGTTATCCCTCCCGGCGTGGCCGGCACCGTCGCCCAATACGCCGACCTCGTCGGCGCCGAGCCCGTCACCGTGAGGGGCTACGGGGTGGTGGTGGGGCTGGGCAGGTCGGGCTCCTCGGAGGTGCCTCCGGCGCTGCGGAAGCGGCTGACCGACCAGATGTACAAGCACAAGCTTTCCTCTCCGATGGCGGGCACGTCGCAGCTGACGCCGGCCCGGATCCTGGCCGACGAGGACACCGCCGTGGTCGGCGTCAGCGGCGTGGTGCCCCCGGCGGGGCCCCCGAATACGCGCTTCGACCTGAACGTCGAGGCCCTGCGAGGCACGCAGACGACCAGCCTGGACGGCGGGGTGCTGATGACCGTGGAGCTGCACATGGCCCTGGACGAGACCGTCGGCACGGTCCGCGAGGCCAAGAGCTGGGCCATCGGCCGCGGGGTCGTGTTCGTCAACCCCTTCATCGACCGGGGCAATCCCGCCGACAAGGCCAAGCTGCGCGTCGGTCGGATCCTCAACGGCGGGACGGTCACCCGCGGCCAGCCGCTGAGGCTGACCCTGCGCGAGCCGGACTACCTCGTCGCTCACAACATCCAGGAGAGGCTCAACGAGCGCTTCGGCAAGGGCCTGGCCAAAGTGGCCCGGGGCAAGACGCCGGCGATGATCGAGCTGGAGATCCCGCCGGCCTACCGCGACGACTACGAGCACTTCCTCCGACTGGTGATGCACGTGTACCTGGTGGGCGGCCCGGCGGGGCAGGAGGAGCACGCCCGGCAGCTGTCGCGGGCCATCGTGCTGCCCACCGCCCGCCGCGAGGACATCTCGCTGGTGTGGGAGGCCATGGGCCGCCAGGTCCTGCCCGTCATCCAGCCGCTGTACGGCTCTGAGAATCTGGCCGCGGCCTTCTACGCCGCTCGCGCCGGCCTCAGGCTGGGCGACCCGCTGGCGGTCGAGCCCATGATCCACCTGGCCAAACTGGCCGATTCCTCACACCAGCTCCAGGCCGTCCTCGAACTCGGCCGGGCACGCCAATTCATACAGGGCGTCGGGGTGCTCCGGCAGTTGCTGGCCGGCAAGAACCAGCTGCTGCGTGTGGCCGCCTACGAGGCGCTGCTGGAGCATGGCTCCACCGGCGCGATTCAGCGGGAGGACATCTCCGGGCAGTTCAGGCTGGACATCATACAGGCCGACGCCGACTACACCGTGTACGCCACCCGGACCGGCCCGCCGACCATCATGCTGTTCGGACACAACGTCCCCATCTATCGCCCGGTCTTCTACTGCCCGCCCGACGAGCTGGTCACCATCAACGCCATGCGCGATGCCAGCGAGATCAGCGTCTACCGCAAGGTTCCGCGCACGGAGAAGATGAGCGAGACCTTCAAGCTCCCCCCGCGGGTGGACGAGCTGATCCGGGTATTGGGCAAGCTGCCGACGCAGGGCCGCGACGGCCGGCCGGAAGGACTGGGGCTGACGTATTCCCAGGTCGTTCGCGTCCTGTACGGGCTGTGCGAGGAAGGGCACATCCCGGCGGAATTCGTGTTGCAGCCGGCGCCGGCGATGCGGAGAATCTACGGCTCGACTGCGGCCACGGGTCGGCCGGATGTGCCGGAAGAGGAAAGACAGTAGCCGCCGGGCCAGGGATGGCCTCGGGGGCAACGGCGCCATGGAAGGACGCTGCCCATGAAGTTGAAGTCACTCACGCTGTCGGGGTTCAAGAGCTTCGCCGACAAGACCACCTTCGTCTTCGATGAGGGCGTAACCTGCGTGGTCGGCCCCAACGGGTGCGGCAAGAGCAACGTCATCGACGCCTTCAAGTGGGTGCTGGGCGAGCAGTCCGCCAAGAGCCTGCGCGGCGGGGAGATGCTGGACGTGATCTTCAACGGCACCGCCCAGCGGCGCTCGGCGGGGCTGGCGGAGGTGGCCCTGAGCTTTGAGGACGCCTCGGGGGCGCTGGCCGCCAGCCTGGGCGAAGGCCGCGACGGGACCATCACCATCGCCCGCCGGCTGTTCCGCAGCGGCGAGAGCGAATACCTCATCAACAAGCAGGTCTGCCGGCTCAAGGACATCCGCGAGATGTTCATGGACACCGGCGTCGGCGCCAACGCCTACAGCCTCATCGAGCAGGGCAAGGTCGAGACCTTCCTCCAGGCCTCCGCCGTCGAGCGCCGGGCCGTGTTCGACGAGGCGGCGGGCATTTCCAAGTACAAGGCCCGGAAGCGAGAGGCCATCCGCCGGCTGGAGCGGGTGGAGCAGAACCTGCTGCGGCTCAGCGACATCCTGGCCGAGGTGCAGAAGCGGCTGCGGAGCATCAAGTACCAGGCGGGCAAGGCCCGCAGCTACCAGGCGCACAGCGCCCGGCTGAAGGAGCTGCGGTCGCTGTTCTCGCTGGCGGAGTATCACCGCCTGAGCAGCCACCGCCGGGAATTGCAGGCGGCGACCGACGCCCTGACCGACGCCCTGGTGGAAATCTCCACCCGGATCGACCGCCTGGAGACCTCTCGCACCGGCGCGGAAACCGAGATCGCCGACCTGGAGCAGCGGGCCCGGGCGCTGGAGGCTCGGCTGGCGGAGGTGACCGCCCAGATCGAGACCTGCTGCCAGCGGGCGGAGATGCTCGAGGGTCGTGCCCGCGAGCTGGCCGACGCCATCGCCACCGACTCGGCCCGCCTGGACCAGCTCGACGCCAAGCTCCAGACCAACCGGGCCGAGATCCAGACCCATCGCGACCAGCTCCAGGCCGTGGTGGACCAGCTGGAGGAGCTCTCCCAGCGGGAAGGGTCCTTTCACCAGCGGATCGCCCAGGGGGCGGAGTCGCTCCGCCGCCTCCAGACGCAGTTGGAGGACGAGAAGAACGGCACCATCGACCTGCTCCGCCGCACCGCCCAACTGCACAACGAGATCAATAGCTACAGCCTCCGCCGCGACAGCCTGCACACGCAGCGGCAGCGCCTCACCGGCAGGGCCGAGGAGGTCGAAAGGGCGCTGGAGGCGCTGCTCGCCCGCCGGGCCGGCGTCGAAGGCAAACTCGAAGACGTCCGCGCCGTCCTGGCTGACTCGCAAAGCCGCCTCGACGCCGCCCACCGACAGGCCCAGCAGCTCCAGCAGGACGACGCCGGCCTGGCCGCGGAAATCTCCCAGGCCCAGCAGGACCACAGCGGCATGCTCTCCCGCCAGGCCGTGCTGGAGGAAATGCAGCAGCGCTTCGAGGGCGTGGGCGAGGGAGTCCGCCGTGTCCTGGCCGCCGTCCGGGAAGGGCAGCTGCCGTTCGTCCGCGGCATGCTCGGGCAGTTCATCGAGGCCGACGTGGAGCACGCGAAGGTCATCGAGGCCGCCCTGGCCGGGGCCGAGCAGCGGCTCCTCGCCGACCGGCTTGACGACGTTCTGCAATCAGCCGACAACCTGCGCCAGTTGCTGGCCGGGGCCGGCGGGGTCGAGCTGATCCCCCTGGACCTGCTGCCGGCCGCCCAGGCCGCCGGCGAGCCCGTCCATGGCGCCCTCGCCCGGGCCTGTGACTGGCTCCGCTGCGAGCCGGCCGTCGCCCCCGCCGTCCAGGCCGCACTCGGCACCACGCTGGTGGTCGAATCGCTGGCCCGGGCCCTGGAGATCGCCCGCCGCGAGCCCGGCCGGTGGCGCTTCGTGACACTGCAAGGCGAACTCCTCGAAAGCGACGGCCGGGTGCGGATTGGCGCCGGGCGCCCCGCCGCCGGGGTCATCTCCCGCCGCAGCGAGCTGGCGGAGCTGGCCCGCCGCCTGGGCGAAAGCCGCACCCGCCTGGACGCCCTGGAGGCCCGGCGGGAAGAGCTCCGAGCCAGGCGGGCGCACCTGGAGGAGGTGCTCCAGGCCCTGCGCACGGCCGTGTACGAGGCCAACACCGAACGGGTGGAGCACGAGTCGCTGCTGGAGCGGCTGAACGAGCAACTTGCCGAGCTTCAGCGCGAGGGCCCGCTGCTGGCCGAGGAGGTCCGCCAACTGGCCGAGGAGATCGAGCTGGCCGTCCACGGGGAGCGCCAGGCCAAGGAAAAGGCCGCCGAGCTGGAGGAGCTTCACCGGCAGCGCGAATCGCAGATCGCCCGGCTGGGCGAGGCCCTCGCCGAGGCCGACCGGGGCCAGGAGGACCTG
>LJUF01000021.1 GCA_001303665.1 Phycisphaerae bacterium SM23_33
GAGGAATTCACGCGCGAACTGGAGCGGATCGTCCGCGACGCCCCGGAGCAGTACTTATGGGTCCACCGCCGCTGGAAGCACCGGCCCGACGGCAGCAGGGCCGGCGGCGACGGCGTCGCCTAGGCCACCGTGCGCAGCAGTCCGGGGCCGTCCTAGAACTCGCGCGACAAGGCCACCCCCACCGAGCCGTTGGCCGGGTCCGCCCAGGGAACCACCTCGAAGCCCAGGATCCTGGGCTTGTGATTCTGCATCACGGCATGGCCGATGGCCACGCCGATCAGGGCGCCGGACAGCACGTCCGAGAAGTCGTGGTTGCGGGCGTCGATGCGTTCGTAGCCGACGAAGCTGGCGAAGGCAAACAGCGGAATGCCCACCACCGGGCCGTAGGCCTCGTACATCACCGTGGCAAAACAGAACGACGAGGAGGCATGCCCGCTGGGCCAACCGCACGGATCGCCGTTGGGGGAGCGGGTCCGCGTCAGGCCTTTCAGCGCCAGGGTGGTCAATCCGTTGATGGCCAAGGCATTGGTCAGGGCCTTGGAGGTCTGGTAGGCCTTGACGTCCCCCGTGGCCAGCGAGGTGAAGTACATCGCCCCGGCGAAGGCGAAGTGCGCCCCAGGGTTGCCGCCCACGTCCCCCACCGTGTCCCAGAAGCTGTTGAGCTGCGAGCCGTTCTTGGTGTAGTGATCCCCGACCGTGTTGTCGCAGCCGGCGGCGTTGGTCACGATGCCCACCACGCCGGCCGCCCCCAGCCCCACCAGCGCCCACGGATCGGTGAAGGTGGCCTTGGTGTCGTCCCACATGGTGGGGAGCAGCTCCTTGGCGTCGCGCCCCAGGCTGTGGAGCCAGTCGCCGGGGTAGGCCGGGCCGCGACGCCTGGACCAGTGTTCCGGCTGCGTCCCGGCCGGCTGCGTTTCAGCGCTTTCGCCTTTCCCGGCCGGGGCCGCCGGCTGCTCGGGACCGAGGGGTTTGTCCATGCCGGCCAGCAGGGCCGGCCAATCCGCCTTTGCGGACAGCGGTTCCCGGCGGGCCTCTGGCGGCGCGGCGGCGCGAGCCGCAGTCTGGCAGACGATGTACTGTTGGATGAGCAGCTCGCCGGGCTCCTTGCGGCACCCGCCCGCGGCCACGGCAAGCACCACCAGCCCCGCCAAGAGCACTGCCCTGCACTCACCCATCAAAGTTCTCCTTAACTTTGGGCCCCAGAGCCGCACAAAGCATATCTCGGCCAGCACCCGCCGACAAGTATATGCTTCTTTTGTGACCGGGTAACTGCAAGGACTCAGTTGCCAAGACCTTCTTGAAGAATCACGGCGGCCGGGGATGCCGCCCGTCTGACGGGAGGGGAAAGCCAGAGGACTACTTCTTCAGCGCCGCCGTCACCTGGCGCGAGATCCGCACGGCGCACCAGTCCCGCCCGCACATGGCGCAGTAGTCCTGGTCGGCGGGCATGTCCCGGCGGTGGATATCCTTGGCAGTTTCGGGATCGAAGGCGAGTTCGAACTGCTTCGCCCAGTTCAGCTCGGCGCGGGCCTCGGCCAGCCGGTCGTCCCGGTCGCGGGCGCCCGGAAGCCCCCGGGCCACGTCGGCGGCGTGGGCCGCGATCTTGTACGCGACGCAGCCGGCCTTGACGTCCTCGGCCGAAGGCAGCGACAGGTGCTCGGCCGGCGTGACGTAGCACAAAAAGCTGGCCCCATACAGCGCCGCCATGGCCGCCCCAATGGCGGAGGTGATGTGGTCGTAGCCCGGAAAAGCGTCGGTCACCACGGGGCCGAGCACGTAAAACGGGGCCTCGTGGCACAGTTGGCGCTGGCGGGTCATGTTCATCTGGATCTGGTCCATGGGGATGTGCCCGGGGCCCTCGACCATGACCTGGACGCCGCCCTCCCGGGCCCGCAACACCAGCTCGCCCAGGCTGGCCAGCTCAGAGAACTGGGCCGCGTCGGAGGCGTCGGCCAGGCAGCCCGGCCGGAGACCGTCGCCCAGCGAATAGGTCACGTCGTACTCCCGGCAGATGGCCGAGATCTCGTCGAACATCTCGTACAGCGGATTCTGCCGCTCGTGGTAGAGCATCCACTTGGCCAGCAGGCCGCCGCCGCGCGACACGATGCCCATTTTCCGGCCCGAAAGCAGCGGCAGGTGCTCCCGCAGGACGCCGGCGTGAATGGTGAAGAAATCCACGCCCTGGGCCGCCTGCCGGGCGATGACCTCCAGCATGTCGGCGCAGGTAAGCTGCTCGACGGGTTTTTCCGCGATCATGGAGTAGATGGGCACGGTGCCCAGCGGGGCGGGGGCATGGGCCAGCAGGCGGGCGCGGATCTCGTCCAGGCGAGAGCCGGTGGAGAGGTCCATCACGGTGTCCGCGCCGTACTTGAGGGCCCAGCGAAGCTTGGTCAGCTCCAGGTCCTCACAGGAGATGACGGGGGAGGCGCCGATATTGGCGTTGATCTTGGTGGTCAGTGCCCGGCCGATGCCGATAGGGTCGAGCTTCACGCCGGTCTGATCGTTTCCGGCCAGGTGCAGGCGGTTGGCGGGGATGACCAGCCGGCCGGCGGCCACCTCCTGGCGAACCTTCTCAGCCGGCAGGTTCTCGCGCTCGGCGACCCGCCGCATTTGCGGCGTGGTGACGTTGGCCCGGGCCTGTTCGTACTGGGTCGGCAAATTTCAGCTCCAGTCGCGTGCGGCGCAATGAATTGGCCGCCTCGAGCTGCTCGAAGCGGCCGGCTGAACCCACAGCACAACCGGCTCGCTTCCCTACGCAGCTCACCCCATACGGGATTCACTGATCAGGTTCAAAGGGTCGCTCTCAGTCCCGGCCGGCCGGGACGCCCCTAGCGAACCGAGGATATGCTAGCACTTTTTCCGGGCGCAGGCAAGCCGCGTCACGATTCATCCTGGCCGTGACGGGCGGCCCGAATGGCGTCCCGCAGCCGGGCAGCCTCCTCGTACCGCTCCTCCTCAACCGCCTGCGCCAATTCCCGCCTGAGTTGCTGAACCGGATCGGTGGGAATCTTGTTCTCAATTTCTTTCAGCAGCGACTCCAGCGCCGACACCTCCGAGCTGGAACTGTAGAGGTCCTCCTGCCCGAAGCGGGCGAAGTGCCCGCGGATGTCCTCCAGCGCCTCGCGAACGACCTTTCGGGCGGCCCGGGGGCGGTTGTCCCGCAGGGCCAGTTGCGTCCGGGCGCGGGCGTTCATCATGACGATGTACGGGCGGTACTGTTCCATCATGAAGCCGTCGGACTCTTCCTCCGCGTACTTGGCGCAGAACTCCAGCACCTGCAGATTCCGGGCGGTGTCGCGGACGACGGTCTGGTATTCCTCCAGCACGAACCCGGCGAGGTAGCGATAGTAGTACTGCACCGCCTCCGCCCGCAGCAGCTCGCACTGCTTTTCGTCAACCGTGAAGCCCTCGTCTGTGCCGTGCGTGCGAACGTGCCGCTTCAAAAGCTGCTGGCAATACTCCAACAGAGACTCGCAGCCGTTTGGCCTCTGCCCGTCGGGCCGGCCTTCGGCCTCCATCTGAAGCAGCCCCAGGTCCAGCCGAAGCTGAATCCGGACGCGCCCATCCGCGCCGCGGACTTTGCGAACGCTGATCTGGCCGGGCTCGTGAGGCCAGCCTTCCAGAATGGGGCCGATGTCCTTGTTCACCTCGGACGCCTGCAACCGACGGCTACATCCACTTGGCTTCGTTCATGAGTCTACCTGCATTATAGCCCCGCCGGCTCAAAAACTGACCTCGTGGTAGTTCACCTCCAACACCGGCTCGTCCCCGACCAGCACGTGCCGCCCGATCCTGAATACCGAAATCCGCTCAGGAAAGGCCAGGCCGTTGGCCATCGTACGGTAGCTGTACCGCGTAACCGTGCCCTCCCCGCCGGGCGCGTCGGCCCCGGCGGTGACCAGCCTCAGCAGGCAGCTCTGGGCGTCGAAGTAATAGGCCGCGATGCCGCCCCGGCCGTCCTGCGCGGGCACGCGAATCAGGTCCATCCCGTCCACGCGGACCGGCTGCGCCCCGCGGGCCCGCTCACCGCGGCCGCAGAGGTTCAGCGGCCCCCGAACCCGGTGAAGAATCATCTTGAGGGCAGCGACGTGGCGAGCCCGGACGGCCGCCGGAACGGCCGGGCCCTTTGACTTGAAGCTGACGCCGCCGGCTTCAGTGACCTTGGCGGTCCACTCGGTTTCCGGCAGGCGAGCGCTGGCCCTGATCGTTCCGGCACGCAGGTCGATGACCTGGTCCTGCTTGCTGACATCGGCCGTGCCGACCTCGTCATAGACGATGACGACAGCCTGCGCGCGGATTGGCCCGACTGACTGCCACCGCTCCAGCCCGCCCATGGCGCCGATGCACCCGCTGACCACCGGCTCTGCCGACCCCAGGCCGAAGTCCGCGTAGGAGCCCGGTGCGCATCCAAGGCCAAACAGCACACACCCAACCGCCGCAAAGCCCGCCATACGACCCATGCTAGGCACTCCCGCACGCCCGCCTGTAAAAGCGTCCCCGAGAGGAGTCGAACCTCTAACCTTCGGCTCCGGAGGCCGACGCTCTGTCCAATTGAGCTACGGGGACACGCTCCAGGTCCGAGGTTAATTGTCTCAGTCAATGCCGCAAGCGTCAACAAAAACGTCCTCACGCCCTGCTCCGGTGCCTGCATTCGGGCACTGGGGTGACGTGCGGAAACCGTCGCCTGGCGGCGGGTGAGGCCGCAGGCCGGATTCCGCTTGACGGCCGCCGCAGACAAGACCAAGGCCGGACCCGACGAGTCGCACTCTCTGCCGCGCCCGTCCGCGCAGGCGTTTTGTCCTTCCGGCCGTTGACGCGGTGCATGGAATTGCGTACAGTTCATGGGTTGCGGCAGGGACGCGCCGAGGTCTGGGCCGCGGGCTTAGGACCGCCGCGATTCCCCTGGGTGCCCGATTTGCGAGGGCTCGCGGCGTAGCGAGCGGGCTGCGAACGGGCCGACATCAAACTGGAGTGCAGATGCCGGAAGAAACCCAACAACCGCCGGAGAAGCAGTCGCCCCCGGCCGAGGAGACCCCGGCTGAGCAACTGGAACAGGCGACCGAGCCGGCGGAAGAAACCGCCGAAGCCGCCGAGGACAAGCTGCCGAAAAACCAGGTCACCGTCGAGGACGCCGGCACGCTCCGGAAAAAGATCACCGTCGAGGTCCCGCGCGAGCGGATCGAGGCCAAGTTCGACGAGATGTTCGGCGAGCTGAACCGCACGGCCCACGTGCCGGGGTTCCGCATCGGGCGGGCGCCGCGAAGGCTGATCGAGAAGCGCTTCGGCAAGGAGGTGGCCGAGGACGTCCGCAACGCCATGGTGGGCGAGGCGGTCGGGGCGGCCCTGGAAGAGGCCCAGTTCAAGGCCATCGGCGAGCCGGAGATCAAGCTCGACGAGATCAAGCTGCCCGACGAGGGCCCGCTCACCTTCAGCCTGGAGGTAGAGGTTGCACCCGAGTTCGAGCTGCCCGAGTACAAGGGCGTTGAGATCAAGCGGCCGGTCGTGCGGGTCACGGATGAGCACGTGGAGACGGCGCTGGGGGATTTCCGCCGGCGGTATGGCAAGCTCCGGCCGGTGGACGGCCCCGCCGCCGAGGGCGACACGGTGGTGGCCGACGTCTCCATCCGCGGCGATGGAGTGGAGTCCAAGGCCGTCAACCAGGAGCTTCGCGTCGCCCCGGGCAGCCTCACCGGCATCCCCCTGGAGGACCTGGGCAGGACGCTGGCCGGCAAGAAGGCCGGGGCCCGTTGCCGGCTCAAGACGAAGGTCCCCGCCGGGCACCCCACCGAGAACTGGCGGGACAAGGAAGTGACCATCAGCTTCAAGATCCAGGAGGTCAAGCGGCTGGAGCTGCCGGTGCTGGACGAGGCCTTTGCCGCCCAGGCGGGGTTTGCATCCGTGCAGGCAATGCGCGACAGCGTCCGGGCGGGCCTGCAACACCGGATGTCGCTGGAACAGTCCCGGCTGATGCGAGAACAGGTGCGGCGGTTCCTGCTGGAAAGCACTCCACTGGAGGTGCCAGAGAACCTGGCCCAGCGGCACACCGTCCGGCTGCTGCAGCGGCGGGCCGTGGAACTCATGCTGCGGGGCGTGCCGCGGGATGACATTGAGCGCAATCTCGAACAGCTGGAAAAGCAGGCCTCGGAGCTTGCGGCGAGGCAACTGAAGCTGGCGTTCATCATGGGCAAGCTCGCCGAGACGGAGGGCATCGAGGTGGACGACGCCGAGGTCAACGCCCGGATCGCCCAGTTGGCGCGGCAGTACAATCGCAGGCCCGAACGGGTCCGCCAGGAAATGAGAAATGAAGGCACCTTTGACGAGCTCATCGTGGCGATGCGCGAGGAAAAGGCCGTCGACAAGGTGCTGGAATCGGCCAGGATCACGGACGTCACGGACGACCAGGCCGAGCCATCACAGCAGCAGGATGAAAGCGCCGGCACCCAAAAGCCCCGGGGGAAAGCCGCCGGCAAGTCCGGAAAGGCGATCAAGCGCCCGAAGTAACGCCGCGGAGAGGACCATGAGAGGTAAGGAATTCATTCAGGACACGGCCTACAGAGAGTACGTCCAGCGGCGTGAGATGACGCTGGAGGAGCGACTGGCGGAAGAGCGGATCGTGTTCCTGTGGGGGGAGATCACGCCTGGGGCGGCGGGCGGGCTGATCATGCGGCTGCTGGAGCTTCAGGCCAAGGCCCGCGACCGCGACATCCACCTGTACATCAACTCCCCCGGGGGCTCGGTGGACGACACGCTGGCGGTGTACGACACCATGCAGTTCCTGGAATGTAACGTGGCCACCTACTGCGTGGGCCAGGCCGCCAGCGGGGCGGCCATCATCCTGGCGGCCGGCACCAAGGGCAAACGCTACGCCCTGCCGCACTCCAAGATCATGATCCACCAGCCCTGGGGCGGCGTCACCGGGCAGGCCTCCGACATCCAGATCCAGGCCGAGGAAATCCTGAAGGCCAAACGAAGCCTAAACGAAATCCTCGCCCATCACACCGGCAGGACGGTGGAGCAGATCGAGATCGAGACCGAGCGCGACCGCTACCTGACGCCGGCCGAGGCCAAGGAATATGGCATCGTGGACGAGATCGTGACGGCCGCGGCCCAGACGGCCGCCTCGGCGGGCAGCAAGTAAAGGACGACTTCCTCCATGGCGGAAAATCAGCACCTGGTGCCCATCGTTATCGAGAAGACCGGCCGAGGCGAACGCAGCTACGACATTTACTCCCGGCTGCTGCGCGACCGGATCGTGTTCGTGGGGGGGCAGATCGACGACGAGATGGCCAACCTCGTCGTCGCCCAACTGCTGTTCCTGTCCAACGAGGACCCCAAGGCCGACGTGAACATGTACATCAACTCCCCGGGCGGGTCCATCTCGGCGGGCCTGGCCATCTACGACACCATGGAGTTCATCCGCTGTGACGTCTCCACCTTCTGCGTGGGTATGGCCGCGTCCATGGGGGCGCTGCTGATGGCCGCCGGAAAGTCCCGAAAGCGATTCATCCTGCCCAACAGCCGGGTCCTCATCCACCAGCCGCTCATCCGCGGCGTGCTCACGGGGCCGGCCACCGAGCTGGACATCGAGGCCCGCGAGATCATCCGCCTGCGAAAACGGCTGTACGGTATCATGTCCGCGCACATGGGGCAGTCCGTGGAGCAGATCGAACGGGACTGCGACCGCAACAAGTGGCTCAACGCCGAGGAGGCGGTCGAGTATGGCTGTGCGGACAAGATCCTGCTGAAGATGCCGGAGATGATTAAGGAGAGAATGGAGGAAGAATGACCCTCGCCCCGGCGAATCGAAGCTCGTCCGCATCGCTGTCGTGGCTTTGGCCCCTGGCCTTGGCGGCCGCCGCGGCGGCCGGGTGCCAACCCCCCTCAAGCGACGAGGACCTGCGGGTGCAGCTTCAGGACCTCCGCCACCAGAACGCCAAGCTCACGGCCGAGGCGCAAAAGCTGCGGGAGGCCCTGGCCGAGAGAGACCGCCAGGTGCAGACCCTTCAGGGACTGGGCGAAGCACGCCTGGAGCTGCTGTTCCACGTGACCAGTATCCAGCTGGGCCGGTACACCGCCGCGGCGGACTTCGACGGCAAGCCGGGCGATGACGGCGTGCGGGTGTATCTCAGTCCGCTCGACACTCACAATCACCCCCTCAAGGCCGCCGGGTCGGTCAAGATTCAACTGTTCGACCTTTCCCGCACCGAGAACAACCTCCTGGCCGAACACTTCTTCCCCGTCGAAAAGATCAGCCAGCACTGGTTTGGCGCCTTCTTGTCCTATCACTACCGGTTCGACTGCCGCTGGACCGCCGGCCCGCCGAAACAGGACGAGGTCACGGTCCGCGCGGTCTTCACCGACTACCTGACCGGTAAGCAGTTCACCACCCAGAAGGTCTGCAAGGTCAAGCTGCCCCCCGCCACGCAGCCGGCCGGGTAGCACCCGCGACCATCCCCTCATGGCCACTTGAACGCGCCCGCCCGGCCGGCAAACGGCAAGGCGGAGACCGACCCTCCGTGCGGCGGTTCATAGCAGACCGTAGGCCTGCTGAAGTGCCGGGCCATGCCCGGCCCTCCGCGACGATAAAAGCCGGCTATGGCGACAGGCCCGCTGGAGCCGTCCAACCGCAGGCCGGCGCCCGGGACTCCCGGTGCACGACCTTTGCCCCTACCACAGTGTCGGCCGTTGAATCTCCCCTTTGGGTTTCCGCCTGACGCGGCGCTGCGGACGGAGCAGCTCGGGGTTCTCGGCGATTTCAGTAGTGAGGCTCCGGCCGGCGAGGGTGTCTGCAATCCGGCGGCGGGAGCTCTCCACGTAAACCTCGGAGATATCGATGCCGATGTACGGCCGCCCCAGCCGGGCCGCGACCACGCAGGTGGTGCCCGACCCGCTGAATGGGTCCAGCACGAGGTCTCCCGGCCTCGAGGAAACCTTGAGAATCCGCTCGAGAACCCGCTCCGGCATCTGGCATGGATGCCACTGCACGCGTTCGTTGAAGGTCCCGCACAGGCGCGAAAAACTCCACACGTCGTCGGGGATCTTGCCCTTGGGATTGGCCCGCTTGTCGGCGTAGGTGGTCTGCCGGGCCGAGGGAATGCGGACGGCCATGTCGTTGAAGGTGAAGTTCCTGGGGTCCTTCACCCAGTAGAACAGGTGGGTGTGGCCACGGGCGAACTTGCGCTTGGTGTTCTGGCCGAAGGTGTAATGCCAGATGACCCAATTCCTCAGGTGCAGCCCCAGCGCGTTGCCGATGAGGCGAACCTCCGCGGCGTACTCGTCGCCGATGGCGATCCAGAAACTCCCGGTGGGCTTCAGGGCCTTCTCGACGCAGACCCCCATCCACTTCTCCGTCCAGGCCCGGTACTCGTGGTAGGCCTTGCGGTCCTCGTACACGTCGTACTTGTAGCCGATGTTGAACGGCGGGTCGGCAAAGATCAGGTCGGCGAAGGGCTCGCGGACCTCCGAGAGGGTCTCGATGCAGTCGCCTTGAATGATCGTATCAGGCTGGATCGCACTCATGTCGGCTGTTTACCCAACGCTCCGCCCAAGCGCAAGTTCATTCTCCCGCCCCGCCCGGTATCGTCGAAGGCAGCAAGGCCGCCGGCGCGGTGGAAGGCAGCAAGGGCACCGGCGCGGTGGAAGGCAGCAGCGGCGCCGGCGCGGTCCCGGAAGGAAGGGGTGGCGCCACCGGGGCCGCGGCCGGGGCCGTGCCGGTCGCAGCCACCTGCGGGCTGAACAGCTCCATCTCGCCGGCGAGCTTTTCCAGGGCGGCGATAACGATCTCCTTCTTGCCGCCCGGGTAATACAGCGACAGCGAATACCGGATCCCATTGGCGCATGCGGTGCGCTCCGCGAAGATGATGGCCTCTTCCTCAGCCTTGTCCGGGGGCCGGTGGCTCAGCACGAATTCATAGGCGTCTTGCCCGCCCATCCTGGTCCTGCCCTCTCGAACAATCTCGTAGGTGTGCTTGTACTCCTTCAGCCTGGCGACATGTTGCTGCAGCGTCCTTCTGCCGCACTCCTCGGCGCTGGCTGTTTCCGGTTCCAGGCGTAGCCCGCCCTCCGGCAGCGGCTCGCCGCGGAGGTAATCGTACTGGAACAGCTTCACGGCCGACCCTGGCGGCCTTTGCACGGCCTTCCACCACAGCGGCGGGCGCAAGGAGTAGCCGAAACCCTGACTGACAATGGGCAAGCCCGTCTCATCCACCTTCAGGGAAACGGGGCTGACCGGATCGAACAGCTCGATGGTGCCCGCCACGGCCATCAGCACCGGCAGCATCCGGCGCCCTTGTGGCTTTAGCGCCTCCATCGTCAGCAGGTACGCCATCTGAATGTCTGCGTTCGAAACAGGCCGCAAGAAGAACAGCCGCAGCGCCGTCATCTCGGTGCCGCGGTGGTTGTAGCTCTGGACCTGAATCTCCGCTTCCGTGCCTGCGATTCGGAGGCGCTTGGACTTCAGAACCTTCATGTCACCAATGGCGAGGCTCTTGTTGAGGTTCATGCCAACGAGGTCGACGAAGCCGGTGAGTGTCATTCCCTTCTCCCTCGCCTCGGCCGTGAGCCCAAGGGACATCACCGGCTTGTCCTGCTCAACCAGAATCGTCAGGAAGACCATTTGCGGGTCGTCCACGTTCCTCAGGTCGAAGTTCTTCGGCAGGGCCATCCTGACGCCGGCAAAATCCAACCTGACCGGCTCGCCCAACTCGACGCTGCCGGCCGGGGTCTGCCCCGCCGCCAGCGCCGCCAGCAGTATGAGCCAAAAGTGCCCCATGACTTCTCCTATTTGAAAGGCCGTCCGGGCGGACGCCATTCTACCGCGCCGGCGGCAGACAGTCTCACCGGCCAATCAGGTGCGGTGCGAAGATTACCAGCGAGGCATAGTAGCCGACGTACAGCGCCACCAGCGGCACGCCCTGCCAGCGGCGGAAGCTCGACCCGCTGGTGAAGATGTAGATCCGCAGCAGGATCAGCATCGCCAGCATCACCGGCAAGTGAAGCATGTAAAAGGTCGGGGGGATCTGCAGCCGGGTCGCGCACGAGGACAGCCCCACGACGAACAGCACGTTGAGGATATCGGCCCCGACGATGTTGCCCACCAGCAGCTCCTCGTGCCCGCGGCGGATGGCGGCAATGGCCGTGGCCAGCTCCGGCAGGGAGGTGCCGAAGGCCACCACGGTCACGGCCATGAAGTCCTTGGGCACCTTGTAGTGCTCCTCGGCCAGCACTCGCACCGAGGGGATGAGCACGTTGGAGCCGGCCGCCACCAGGGCCAGCCCCCCCACCAGGACCAGCGAGCAGCCAAGGACCGAGACGCGGGCTTCGACGCCAGGCTTGATGCCGACGTCTTCGACCGCCTCCATGACGATCTCCGGCCGCCGGCGGGCCCAACGCACGGACAGATACATGTACCCGACCAGCAGCGCCACCAGCACCAGGCCGACCCACCGGGGGATGACGTTCCAGGTGCCAGCCCCCTCCGGGCTGTGGAGGCCCGGCGTGCCGATGCTGCCGGCCAGTAGAGCCAAGACCCCGCAGATCGCAGCCAGCAGCACGCCGGAGCCCAGTTGAAGCCAGCCGTGGCGGTTCAGGACGAAGCGGTCCAGCGGCAGGCGGGCCAGCAGGCAGGACAGCCCAAAGATCAACCCCGTGTCGCAGATGATCGACCCCACGCCGTTACCCAGGGCCAGCCCGCTTTGGCCCTGGAAGGCCGCCGTCACCGAGGTGAACATCTCCGGCATGGTCGTGCCCAGCGACACCACGGTCGCGCCGATGATGACGGTGCTCATCCCCAGTCTGCGAGCCAGCCTGACGGCCGAGCTGACCGTCTTATCGGCACCCAAAACCAGCGACACAATGCTCGCGACGCACAGAGCCCAAAGAAGCCACACGTCCAGCGTAACACACCAGTCGTGAAGCCAGCCCTTGGACTCCGCCGCCAGCAAATCCATACCTGCTCCTCTACAGGGCGTTAGAAAGGTAATCGCCGCCGGCGCAAAACACAAGGGCGCGGGGGCGGCCCCGCGCCATGGCGAACAGGCCAGGACAACCCTCGCCCCCACAGCACAGACGGGGCGGCCGCCCAGAGCGCTGGCGGGAGCCGGCAAAAAGCCCCGGCAAGGCACTTGACGCCGGCGGGCCGCGGGCTATCATGGTCTGCCGATGCAGCCGCGGGCGTAGCTCAGTTGGTAGAGCACCACGTTGCCAACGTGGTTGTCGGCGGTTCGAGTCCGCTCGCCCGCTTTTTTCATGCGCCCGGGCGGCTTCGGGCCGGCCGCAACGAGCCTTGACCGGTGCGTCGTGGCAGGCGTATAATCCGCCGCGTGAATGACTTGGCGGAGCCATGTTGGCGTCCTTAGGGAGAGATCCGTGAGCAAGCTCAGTGACTCCGGCCGGGCGCGTCTTTTCGCAGCCCTGGCGGCTGCGGTGGTGGTGACCAGTGGATGCGAGGGGCTGTATTGGCCTGCATCGCGGCCGGTGAGGCCGCAGGCGGTGCCCGAGCCCCTCGAGGTGCTGCTGCCCAAGCAGGTACGCATCCAGGAGTTTACGGGAACGCGGGACTTCGGCCAGGCCGAGGGGGTCAAAGGGATCGACGTCCGCATCGAGGCCAAGGACGGCTACGGCGACACCACCAAGGCCCTGGGCACGTTCCACTTCGAACTGTTCCACTACAAGCCCAACAGCCCCGATCCTAAGGGCGACCGCATCGCCGTCTGGACGGTGAACGTGGAAGACCCCAAGGTCAACCGCCGATACTGGAACGATATCCACAGGATCTACCAGTTCAAGCTCGGCTGGAAGGAGCCGATCCCTGTCGGCAGAAAGTTCGTTCTGACGGTCGCCTTTCAGAGCAAGTTCACCGAAAGGTTGTTCCACCAGCGGGTGTTCGTTTCCGGCGAGTAGCCGGTGTCGGCGAACCGTTGCCCCGCCTCAGACGAGGGGCCGCGAACGTTTCCGCCGCCTCAGGCAGGGCCACGGCTGCCAGCGGCCGCAGATGAGTGCCTGGAGACGTCAACAGCAGCACAGAAGCCTTGCCAGCGGCATGCCGGCGCGCGGAACTCGAGATCCGGCCTAGGTGCTCATCATCGGATGATTGGATCGGCGGGCGCGGCGGATGGCCTTGTCGATGACCTCGTGGACTTCCTGAGGGTCGGAGACGGTGTTCCACGCCACGGCGGGGTCGGAATCCGACTCGCCCACGCAGAAGAGGCTGGCCACACCGAACAGCCGTTCCGGCACGGCCGCGGACAAGACCACTTGCCGAATCTCCACCAGGGCGGCCCCGGTCACACTCACGTTCACCAGCCCGCGCACGGAGATGATCCGGTGGTTGGTCAGCACGTAGGTCCTGCCGACCCACTGCCAGCAGGCCACTACCATCCGCACCAGCGCTGCGGCCGCACAGAAGGAAAGGATCGCCTGCTGGGGCCCATAGGGGCGGTACAATCCGACCAGGTAAGCCCCGGCCGCCACCACCGCCGCTGCGGCGATGACCGGCAGCGAGGACGTCAGCACAAACCATCCGCTGGGCTTGATCGCCAGAACGATGATCTCGTTGTCCCCCAGCAGGTTGGCCGGCACCAGATAGCCGGGGGCCTGGACCTTCGAGGTGGGCTCCGCCGAAGGCGTCATCGCGGCTGCCCCCCCACCTGCTGCAGGGCCACGATGTCGGGCAGGTTGCGGTAGCGCCCGTCGAAGTCCAGGCCGTAGCCGACCACAAAAACGTCGGGAATGTCGAAGCCCACGAAATCCACTGCCCCGGCAAGGGATGAACCGCCGCGGCCGCGCTTCTTCCGCAGCAATACACAGGTCCGGCAGCTCGCAGGCTCGTGAGACATCGTTTCCTCAAGCGCCGCCGACAGGGTCGCCCCGGTGTCGAGAATGTCATCGACGATCAGGACGTGCTGGCCCGCAAGGTCGGTCCGCAGGCGATGGCGGAACTCAATCTCACCTGCCGTCCCGTCCCGGCCGCGGTAACTTCGGACTCCGACCGTCAGCAGCTCAAGCCGCATCGGCAGCCGGCGGATCAGGTCAGCCAGGAAGACCAAGGCCCCATCGAGCACACCCACGATGGTCAGCCCTCGGTTCCCGAAAGCTTCGGTGATCTCCGCGGCCAGCTCGCCCACCCGCCGCCTGATCTGATTGCGCGGGACGATCACGACCGAGAGCCGGGGCATTTCCGACGACCGCGTCGTTTCCATTACTTTATATGCTACCGGCGCAAGGCAAGGGTTTCAACACCACCCGGCCAGGCCGGATGAGACAATTGCGGCCGGGGTGAAATTCTCTTCCACCGCGCGTTGATGACCTTTTAGAATATGGCGACGTACGAAGGAGGCAGAGGCGAAAACACCGGACTGAGAAGACAGCAGATGATCATCAGCCCCCGCGTGACGTCCCCGCACTACAGCGACTGCAGCAGCGTCGAGGCCCTGCTGGCCAGTCCGCGCTTCGCGGGCAAGACCGGGCAGGACCTGGCCATGGCAATATGGGAGTTCATGGTAGACAAGACCGAAGGGTTCTACCATTTTTGGCCGGCGCTGGAGCGGCTGACGAACCACAGCGTGTACGACCCGCTCAAGCTGCTGAACTGCTTCGGCTGGGCCATCTGCGGCGTCAACGCCAACCTGCTGGCCATCCTGCACAAGGAAGCCGGCTTCCGGGATGCTCGCTGCGCCCAGCTCAAGGGACACGCCGTCGAGGAGGTGTTCTACGACGGTGCATGGCATCTCTTCGACGGCGACCTCCAGGCCTTTCATCGCAAGCGCCGACCCCACCAGGACGAGATCGCAAGCTACCACGAGTGCATCGCCGATCCCACCCTGATCAGCGACCAGCCAAGCCCTTCGCAGCCCTACTATCTGCCGGACCGCCCGGCAGAGAAAATGGCCGAGCTCTACAAGGTGTCGCCGTCCACCCGGCCGGCCTTCGACGAACAGGCCCACACGATGGATTTCGTTCTCCGGCCGGGCGAACGGCTGGAGCGGCACGCCTTCCACGAGGGCAAGTGGATCTGGTTTTCAAATTTCACCGAATGCAGCAGGCGATACAAGCACGAATGGCGATTCGACGGGCCGCGGGAGCGGTTCGAGCCCCATCGCCGCAGCGGCACCGGCCGGTGGGTCTATCAGCCGCAACTGACGGCGGATTACCAGGACTTCGCCGCCGGCGTGATGGCCGCCGAAGGGCTTCACCCAGGCAAGCAGGGGCTCACAACCACCCGGGCCGGTAAGAGCTGGTGCGTTTTCGAGTTCGACTCGCCCTACGTCTTCACCGGGACGCCCGCCCGCTACGGAAAGCGGCAGCCCCGCGACGGCTGCCTCGTCGAAGCCAGGATTACGACGCTCGGACCCGGAGCCTCGGCCCGGGTCCAGTTGGCCGTGGCGCCCGAGATGCGGTGGTTCACCGTCTGGAGCGGCAGGGGTGCCTACACCCGCAGGATCAAGCTGGACCTGACCAAACACGTCGTCAATTCATATCGCTACCTCCTCAGGTTCCACTTCGACGTGCCCGCGCGGGGCGCCTGCGTCCTGCAGGATCTGCGGGTGGTCTCCTGGGCCATGGTCAACCCCGCCTCTCTGGGCCGGCTGGTCGAGGGAGCCAACCCGCTCACCGTGCGCTTTGGCGACTCCCAGGGGCTGCTCACGCGCCGTCACATCCTGGAAACCAACTTCGCCGACGAGCAAGACGTCCGCTGCAAGGCCCATCGCCTTGAGAATCTCCGCTTCCTCCCCGAGAGCGAGGATCGGATTCTCCCCGCCCAGGAGGGCAAGGACTACGTAATCGTCTTCAAGGCCGAGGCGCCCAGAGGGCGTCTGATCCGGGTCTATGCCTTCGGCTCCTACCGGGGCGAGGCCCCCGACGACCCCGGGGAAGACCGCGTCGCGGCCTACCTGGGCCCACGCGAGAACGGCCCCTGGCGGGCGATATTCAAATCACCTCTGCGGCCCGACCCCAACCGCTGGCATTTCAGCGCCCAAGGCGAAAGGCTGCTGGACAAGCGTGTTAGAACCGTGTTTGTCAAGTTCGTCGGCAAGGCCGGCATGAACAACGCCAAGGTCCGGATACACTGGTTGGAAAATCGGGCTGGAAGGGTCAGGACGCCGCTTTCCGTGACCCACGTGTGGGAGGAAGCCAGCGGCTGCTGCAAGTCTCACACCGAGAGGGTCATGTCCTTCAACCGGCCGTATAGCTACGAACTGACCTGCGGGCCCGGCCCGATCCTCCGGTCGCTCGTTCTCGAGGCCGACTCGGTCCGCAGGTGACGGCGAAGGGACTGGGTTATCCGACTGAAATGAAAGGAGTTACGACATGCATTGGGCGAATGTCTCGGCTGAGTTCGATCTGCCAAGACCTGCCGCGCAGGTCGCCCGCAGTATAACCGCGTGCCGTATCCGCGCAAAATGGCAGGATTTTGCCCTGTATCGACCCCGAAGCGCCTCTGTATAATGGTAACAGAAGTAGTCTAGACGTAACCAGAAGATTTGTATTGGAGTGCGGAAAATGAGTGCTAATTCTGTGGACAGGGTGCAAAAAGACTTCAGGTCAAGACAGGCGTTCACCCTGGTTGAGTTGCTGATTGTGGTCGGCATCATCGCCTTACTGGTCACCGTCATCATGCCCTCCCTGAATCGGGCCAAGGAGCTCGCCCGCCAGGCCGTCTGCCTCACCAACCAGGCCAACATCACCAAGGCGCTGCACCTGTATCAGGCCGACTTTGAGTCTTTCCCGCAAAACTACGCCGACAGCTACGGCCCCTGGAGCGGCAGCTGGCGGCGGTGGGCTCTGGCCTGCCTCACCCGGTACGTCAGCGGCGACAAGACGGTGTTCCTGATCAACACCGACGAGGGGGAATTCCCCCGGGCCTACGT
>LJUF01000022.1 GCA_001303665.1 Phycisphaerae bacterium SM23_33
CCAAGTACATGGCCCCGGAGCTGTTCGCGGGCACGCAGGTGGACGGGCGGGCCGACATGTATTCGCTGGGCATGATCGCCTACGAGATGCTGCTGGGCCGGGAAAAATTCAACCAGGTCTTCCATGAGGTGCTGCGCGACCCGCACAGCGAAGCCCTGCGCTGGATGAAGTGGCACTCCTCGGCCGAGGAGGTGGCCCCGGCGCTGCACAAGATCGAGCCCTCGGTGCCGAAGCCGCTGAGCCTGATCGTGGCGAAGATGCTGGCCAAGGACCCCGAGCAGCGCTTCAGCAACGTGGAGGGCCTGGGGCGGGAGATCCGGGCGAGCTTCTCGCCGCGGGCGCAGGTGCCGCTGCGCCGCGGCCCGCGGAAGCGGCGCGTCTCGGCGAAGGCGGCGGCCGAGGGGCAGGCCGCCCTGCTGGAAGAGCAGGCCGAAGAGCTGGTGGTGGCGCCCGGGCAGGCCGCCGAGCCCCTGACTGCCCGGGTTCCGAAGCAGCCCATGCCGCTGCTCAAGAAGCTGGTGCTGACCGGGGCGGCGGTGGCGGTCGTCATCACCTTCCTGGCGGTCTGGCAGGGGCTGCAATACGGCAAGCGGCAGGAACTCCGCAGGCAGGCCGAGCTGACCTTGGGCGTCGCCAAGGACCTGTACGACAAGGCCAGCCAGGCCGAAACCTTCGCCGAGAAAAAGGCCTTCTACGGGCAGGCGCTGGAAAAGTACCGCGCCGTCATCCGCGACTACGGCCAGCAGGAGCTGGCCAGGCGGGCCATGGTCAAGGGCTACATCTGCCGGGCGCATCTTGCCCTGATCGAGCGGAATTGGCAGGAGACGGACCAGTACGTCGTTCGCGCCGACGAGGTGCTGAAAGAGGTGGAGCGCTCCGGCGGCGAGGTCAAGGATTGGGTGCGGGACGTGCAGCGCGAGCTGAGCGATTTCCGGGACTACTGGGACGGCCAGCGCGTGTACGAGGAGGGGCTGGAGGAGGCCCGCAAGGCCATGGAAGCGGGCAAGCTGCGGACGGCCGACAAGATCCTGCTGGAGAAGGCCGGCCCGGCGGCAGCCACCCGCGAACAGTTCGCCAAGGTGGAAGGCTTCCGCAAGGAGATCAGCGAGAAAGAGAAGCAGGAGGCGTACTGGCAACTGGTCCAGCGCGGGGAGGAGCAGGCCGCCGAAGGCGACGTCGCCGGCGCCACCGCCTGCTACGACCAGGCCATCAAGGTGCTGGAGGACGGCAGGAAAACGCTGGACCTGAAGATCTACACCGACCTGAAGCGGACCGCCGAGACGAAGAAGAACGCCCTGCTGGCCAGAACCCGCTACCAGGCGGCGCTGAAGGCCGCCCGCCGGCAGGACAAGAAGGACCCGCTGGAGGCGGCCAAGGCCTATCGCGAGGCGGTGGCGGTGTTCGAATCGTTCCGGGGCAAGCTGCCGCCCGATGAGCAGAAGCAGCTGCTGGCCATCGCCGACCCGGCGGTTCTGGCCGACACGGCCCGCGACCTGGAACACGATTACTGGCTGGAGCAGGGCAAGGGCCACCTGGCGGCCGGTCGCATCCGCGACGCCCAGCGCGACCTGGAGAAAGCCAGGCAGATCAAGGACTCCTCGGCGGTGCGAGCTGAACTGGCCAAGATCCAGGAGAGCAAGGACTGCGCCGCGCTGGTCTTTGCCGGGGACAGGCTGTTCCGGGATAAGAACTATGCGGCGGCGCTGGAAAAGTACCAGCAGGCCCTGAAGTTCGAGTCGGCCTCGCGGGCCGAGCTGAGCGGCAAGGTCACCGACTGCCAGTATCAGCTTGAGCTGACCGCCGCCCAGGGCCACATGGCCAAGTCGGAGTGGGACCAGGCCAAGGCCGCCCTGCTTCGGGCCAAGAGGATCAAGCCGGCCAACTCCCCCCAGGTGGACGCGATGCTGGACCAGCTCGGCCGGGACCGGGACTTCATCCGGCTGATGGCCGAGGCGCAGAAGGCCCGGGAAATGGGCAAGTACGGCGACGCGATCGCCCGCCTGACCGAGGCCAAGAAGATCCGGCCGGAGTCCACCGAGCTGGACCGGCTGATGAGGACGGTCCGTTACGAGCATTACCTCGCCGTCGGCCGGGTGGCCATGGAGCAGAAGGAGTACGCCGGCGCCCTGGGGTACTTCAAGCTGGCCAGGGGCTTCATGAACACCGAGGAAATCGAGAAGCTGATCCAGCAGGCCGAGAACGGCCTCAAAGTCGAAGGAGGGGGCTGATGATAATGCGCCCGAAGACCGTCTTGTCCCAGCGCCGCTGCCGCGGCCAGGTCATGATCGTGGTCATCCTGGGTTCGCTGCTGCTGGCCGGGCTGGTCGTGTACGTGGTCAACGTGGGGGACCACGTCACCCGCCGGGTGAACATGCAGAACGCGGCGGACTCCACGGCGATTTCGGGGGCGACCTGGATGGCCCGCAGCATGAACCTGGTGGCCATGAACAACGTCGCCCAGACGCGGATGCTGGCGCTGGTTCCGGTGCTCGACTCCTTCCCGCTGTCGGTGAAGATGGCCCACGAAGAGGTCGGGGCCTGGGAGCAGTGCCTGGACCGGCAGCTGCGCCTGGGCGTGTCGGATTCCGCCCTGAGGCAGGGGCTGGAATCGCTGCGGGTCCGCATGGCCAGGCAGCGCGACATCCTGGCGCCGCTGGACGAGCTGTTCAACCACAGCGACTTCCGCGTGGAGGAGCAGACCAACTGGAAGCTGCGGGGGCACTCCGGCCCGCCGCCGCACGGCACGCTGTGGCAGGCCGCGGAGAGCCTGGACGAGTTCAGCCAGGCGACGGCCGCCTCCGCCGGGCGGCTCAGCCAGCTCGACGCCTCCCGCTTCGGTGAGTTGAATGACGCCGGGGCGGCCTTTATCGTGCCGGTCATACCCACTCTCCCCGCGGAGCGAAAGGGCTTCCGGGAATTCGAGCGGCCGGTGAAGAAGGGGCTGATTCCCGACCGCGCCTACCCGCACCGGCTGGGGCCGTACGACCGGCTCTTCAAGTGGCGCGACTACCAGTACAACAACATTCGCGTGCGGGACAAGCTGGTCGCCGGCCAGGGCGGCCACGGACCCATCCGCGGCGACACCCGCAAGGTGAACATCGAGGGCCGCAAAGTCGGGCATAGCGCCCACGGCTACACCACCAACCCCGATCCGCACTGGAGCTACCGAACCGTCGGCACCATCCTGCTGGGATACCGCGTCTACGGGCCTTACGAGTGGATGATGCGACGAATCAACGGCTACGTCCACGGCTCCTGGCAGTATCGGGACTTCTACGATTGGCGCGGTCGCGGCTCTTTCCCCGGCCAGTTGGGCGACACCTTCTTCGACGAGTACATGCGCACGCTGGGGGACATCAAGCTGGAGTACATGTGGGGCTCCCAGGCCCCCAAGGCCATCCACTATCCGCTGTGGCGGACCGACTATCCCGAGTGCCGGCTTCAGGCCCAGCAGGCCGCCAGCGGCGTCATCGGGGCCTGGCGGATCCTGCGGACGATGTTCTACGTGGTGGAGATCCGCAGCCGGTACCCCAAGGGCCATCCCAACTATCTCACCCCCAAAAGCTACGTAAGCAACAGCGACACGCCCATCGCCATGTGGGTGCAAGGCTGGGAAGATCCGGACTTGTGGGGCATCCCGCGAATCGAGCCATGGTGGTGGGAGGAGCAGTACACCTACGAGACCACCGAAGACGTGGACATCGGCATCCGGGCGAAGCGCGACGCCACCGGCCTGCCGGTCTGGCAGACGGTGTACATGATCGCCCAGTACGTCTTCGGCGGCGTGGACGTGGGCTACCCCACGGAGGTGACCAACCCCGTCGAGGGCGCCGACCGCAGCGCCATGCCCGCGCCGATCCTGCTGGACACCTCGGTGGGCGACTACGACGTGGCCCGGCCGTACCACGACCTGGGCGTGCGCCGGGACGTGTTCAGCTACCTGGGCGTGGCCGCCAGGGGAGACCGGGCCGTCTCCTGGCCAAATCGCTTCAAGAGCGCCAATCCGTTCGAGGGCATCTGCGCCGTAGCCCAGGCCGAGATCTTCAACACCACCAGCTGGGACCTCTGGACCCAGGACTGGAAGGCCCAGATGGTGCCGGTAACCCAGTGGGACAAGTGGATGGAACGCATGGGCAATGAGGCCGACGACGCCGCCCAGACCGCCGGCCAGGTGCAGCCCGATCACGTTCGCTTCATTCATGAATACCTCTCGCGCTTCGACGAACAGTTGGTGAACCAGAGCCTGCACCACTGACAGGGACAATGAATAGAGACGCAAGGACAAGCCGAGCGACGTTCCGCCGGCCGCCGAGGCTGCATGGCCGCGGTACGGCCATGGTGGAGTTCACCCTGGTTGTGCCGTTCCTGGCGGTCATCCTGGGGCTGACGTTCTTTTTCGGGTGGGCGTACCTGCACAAGCACCAGGTGGTGGTGGCCAGCCGCTACGCCACCTGGCAGCGGGTGGACCATGGGGCCTGGCCCACCGAGAAAAAGCTCAACGAGGTCTGCTTTGCCGACAAGGCCGTGGACGTCCAGATTCAGGCCATGGGGCTTGACCAGCGCACCGCCCAGGATCTGGTGAGCGAGGTGGGCGCCGAGAGCCGCAGGACACAGACCTTCGCCGAGGAGCTGCTGACGGACCGGCTTCCCGGCGGGCACCGCGGCCATGTGGCCGCCAAGTTCGGCAGCAGATGGACCCTGTGGCAACAGTACCGCGGCCACATCCACGACAACCAAGCCCGCGAGGGGATCACCTGGCGGCGGGACGAGGTCAACTGCTGGGCTCTGCTGCGGGACCAGTACTACGGCGATCTGGATGAGGGGCTGCGGGGCGTCCGGGCCCCGGGCGACGGAATGGCCCAGATGATCCGCCGGCTGTACCTGGCCCACTGGTAGGGCGATGCCCCACGGGCCCGCGGTGACTGAGCGGATGGGCCGCGCGGCGGGGGCGACGGGGCCGCGGAGCATCGCACATGGCCATCGCGAGGCTCGCGGCCGGCCGCCGGAGCGTTCCCTGAAACCCGCCGACCTCGGCGGACGCTGCGCCCTGCGGAAAAGCCGCAAGGACACGACGCCATGAGCGACAGGCCTTCCGCAAGATGGAGATGGCTTCCCGCGCTGGCGGTGGCGGCCCTGCTGATGGCGGCTTTTGACGGCTGCGGCCGGCAGGAAAAGCCCGCCCAGACCAGCCGCGTGCTGAAATGGCGGCGCAACGTCCCGGCGGGTTCGAACGTCTCCGGTGCCGACGTGGGGGTGGTGGAACTTCCCGTTTCGACGGACCGGTCGTTTGATGACGTGCTGCGGGGCGAGCACCTGCCGCTCTTCTCCCAGCCGATGCACCTCAGCCGGCACGTGCGCAAAGGCGACCTCGTCCGCGGGGCCGACCTGCTGCCGGGACCCGCATCCAGGCCGGCGCCGGGCTCGCCCCAGGCCGGCGATGTTTCCAATTGGCGGCATCTGCCCGTCGGCGAGCCCGGGCAGATGGAGGCGGCAGGCAAGCACCCGGCCTACGTGACGACCACCAGGGAGGCCCCGGCCGAGGGCCCCGAGTCGTTGGCTTCCGAAGCGCCGGGGCCGGGCGGACCGATGGATCTGGCCACCCGGCCGCTGATCCAGGCCAGCATGCGGATCCTGGGCGAAGACGTGCCCGACGTGTTCGTTCCGCCGGGGTCGCGGCGGATCTACGGGTTCCGGCAGGAGCTGCCGGAGGGGTATTCGGACAATCTGGCTTACCTGTCCGCCGCGGGAATGGCCGCGGCCGAGACATTCTACAAAACCCGGCTGCCCGAAGAGGGTTACAGGCTGGTCGGGCGCGGGGCGACCTTGCGGCGGGACGGAGGGGTGTCGCTGGCGTTCGTCAAGGGCGGCAAACACCACTACTTCGTGAACCTGCATCCGGTCGATAAAGGTAAGCAGGTCAAGATCGTGCTGATGATCGGCCGGCCGGCGGGCGAACAGAAAGACACCGGGCGGCAGTGACGCCGGGCCGAGCGGCTCGCCGGCAGAGGCGGCAGCGCCAATCGCCGTGCAGCTTGCTGAACTGTCGGGACGGGCAGAGTGTAGAATATACGTACTGCTCTGCATTCCGGCCGACGCGAGAACGGGCGTTCATGCGGTCAACCCTGAGATAGTATCGCCGGCGCGCGAGGCGGGCGGCCGCCAGCCCGGCCGGAGCAAAGCGTAGGAACGGTCCAATGCCTGAAGAAATCGTGTGGAACAAGAAGCTGCTGGTGGTTTCGCTGATCCTGGGCGTGGTGGCGGCAGGGCTCTTTTATGCTTACAGCGTCCGCATGCAGAAGAAGCTGACCGGGGATACCGTCCGGGTGCTGGCCTGGAAACGCGACCTCGGCGCCGGCTCGCTGATCGCCATGAAGGACATCGAGTTTCCGACGGTCCGCCGGCGTCTGGCCGAAACCATCGACGGGATTCTGCTGGACAGGGAGGATGACATCAGGCTGCTCAAGGGCCAGGCCTACGTCAGCCGCAACGTGTATAAAGGGGACTTCGTCCGGTTCAACGACATCATCGGCCCCTCCGGCCAGTCGCCTTCGGCCGCCATCAACGAAGGCATGCGGGCGGTGACGCTGCGGGTCGACCCCAACACCACCCCCGGCGACATGCTCCGCGTCAACGACCGGGTGGACGTGATCGGACTGGTCAACGTCGGCGCCAAGGGGGCCAAGGCCTATACCATCCTGGAGAACGTCCGCGTGCTGGCGGTCGGCGGCCAGAGCGAGCCGCCCAGCGAGCAGTGGAGCAAGGATATTACGGGAAGGCGCTACCAGCCCAGCCTGCGCGCGTATCGTTCGGTGACCGTGGAGGTCACGCGCGAGACGGCCGAAAGCCTGAGCGAACTGGAGCCGCGGATCCTGGGAAACATCCGCATCGCCCTGCGGCGGCCGCCGCGAGGCACCGAGGCCGGGGTCAGCGGCACCTTGAACCCCGAACTCCAGGCGATCCTGAAACAGCCGCTGCCGCAGGACGTAGGCAGCTGAAAACTCGATCGGACGGCCGGAAAGTGGAGATCTGGATCTACAACCATCTCACGGACGACCGCCGGGTCGCCGAGGTCGACGAGGACGAGGTCACGATCGGGCGCGACGAAAAGAACACCATCGCCCTGAAGAGCCCCTTCGTCTCCCGCGAGCACGCCCGCATCTTTCGTGAGAACACCATGTACTTTATCCAGAGCCTGGGCCTGAACGGCACGATCGTCGCCAACCGCGAGGTCGGCTTCCACGGCCGGGCCAAGCTCGGCTACGGCGACGAGATCCGGATCGGGGAGTTCTCGCTGTTTATGATGGAGCCCTCCGCCCGCCGGGGGCGGCGGGGCGTGGAGGCCGTCACCCCGCGGCGGCGGGTCGTGGAGCTGGAGGAGGGCATGCACGCCGAGCTGCTCCAGCGGCTGAACCTGCGCGTGGCCTCCAAGATCGCCAGGGCCGACGCCCAGTACGCCAAGGTCATCAAGCACCACCTGGCCGAGATCATCGAGTCGCACATGGACCGGGTGGACGAGGAGATGGCCGACCTGCTGGTCGGTGATTTCATCTGGCGCAGCGTCCTGACCGAGCTGAACATGCGATGCACCGGCCGCATGATGTACTCCTACGGCTTCGAGGACTCGGACGTCCAGGAGGGCGAGCACGAAAAGGTGCTGGCGGGGATCGTCACCGACGTCCTGGGCAACTTCCCGCTGCGGCTCCAGCCCCAGACCATCAAGGAGGACGCCGCCATGGTCGAGGCCGACATGCGGCACCAGATGCAGCGGGTGGCCCCCCGGCTGACCGACGACCTGAAGCGGTACGTCGCCCGGCGGATGCTCAGCAAGGAGATCGAGGACGTGGTCTTCGGCTACGGGCCGCTGCAGGACCTGCTGGAGATGCCCCACGTCAACGAGGTCATGGTGGTCGGCAAGGACCACATCTACATCGAGAAGGAGGGCGTGCTCTCGGCCACCGGGCGGAGCTTCTTCTCCGAGGACGTGCTGCACTCGGTGATCGAGCGGATCATCACCCCGGTGGGGCGGCGGATCGACCGCTCCACGCCGCTGGTGGACGCCCGGCTGCCGGACGGCTCGCGCGTGAACGCCGTGATCAACCCGCTGAGCCTGTCCGGGCCGGTGCTGACCATCCGAAAGTTCGCCCGCATCCCCTTCACCATCGACGACCTCATCGAGCGCCGCACCCTCACGGAGTCCACCGCCAACTTCCTGAAGTCCTGCGTCCAGGGGCGCAAGAACATCCTCATCTCCGGCGGCACCGGCAGCGGAAAGACCACCACCCTCAACGTGCTCAGCTCCTTCATCGACCCGGAGGAGCGCATCGTCACCATCGAGGACTCCGCCGAGCTGCAACTGCCGCAGGAGCACCTGGCGCGCATGGAGACACGCCCGCCCAACATCGAGGGCAAGGGCGCTTACACCATCCGCGACCTGGTCCGCAACGCCCTGCGCATGCGGCCGGACCGGCTCATCGTCGGCGAGGTCCGCGGGCCCGAGGCCCTGGACATGCTCCAGGCCATGAACACCGGCCACGACGGGTCCATGACCACCATCCACGCCAACTCGCCCGCCGACACCATGCTGCGGCTGGAAACCATGGTGCTCATGGCCGTGGAAATGCCCGTGCGGGCCATCCGCGAGCAGATCGTCGCCGCCATCAACCTCGTCGTCCAGATCGCACGCTTCCCCGACGGCAGCCGGCGCATTACCCACATCTCGGAGGTGCTGGGCATCGACCTGGACACCACCCAGATCATCACCGAGGACATCTTCGGACTGCGCGCGGTCGGCAAGAAGGCCGCCGTGGCCGACCCGGCGGCGCTGTCGCCCGGGGTCGATCTCAGCAGCCTGCGCCTCATGCACACGGGCTACGTGCCCGAGTTCGCCGAAGAGCTGATGGAACTGGGCTACCTGGACCTGGAGGTGTTCAAGTGATCGCCGCGCTGGCCGCGCTGCCGCTGGTGTCGGCGGAGACCCTGCTGCGGCTGGGCATGATGGCCGTGGTGGGCGTCGCGGCGGGCATGTTCGCCGTGGCCTGGTACCGGCCGGTGCGGCAGTTCATCGCCCGGCGCGAGGAACGTTACGACCAGGTGCTGCGCGGCTCGCTGTTGCTGGACGTCAGGCCGCGGACGGTCACCGTCATGGGTCTGGGGGCGATCCTGCTGCTGGGGCTGATCGGCTACGCCATGGTGCGGCACCCGCTGGCGGCGGCCCTGGGGGCGGTCCTGGGCGGGCTGCTGCCCTCCCTCGTGCTGAAGCTGCTCAAGGCCAGGCGGAGCTACCGGCTGCAAGAGCAGCTCGTGGACGGCATCCAGACCCTCAGCGCCGGCGTGCGGGCCGGGCTGAACCTGATCCAGTCCATGGAGCTGCTGGCCCAGAACGGCGTCCGCCCGATCAGCGAGGAATTCGCCCACCTGCTCCGCGAGTACGAGTACGGCATCCCCATCGAGCGGGCCATGCTCAACGCCGCCGACCGCATCGGCTCCAGCAACTACCGGCTGCTGTTCTCGGCCCTGCAGACGCACCGCGAGCGCGGCGGCGACCTGGGCGAGACCCTGGACCGCATCGCCGACAGCATCCGCGAGATCCACCGCCTGGAAAAGCGCATCGAGACCCTCACCGCCCCGGGCCGCACCGCCGCCAGGTGGATGGGCGCCATGCCCATCGTCATCCTCATCATCATGCGCTTCATCGAGCCCGAGGGCGTGTCGCTGCTGTTCACGGACGACATCGGAAAGCTCATCCTGGCGGTGATCGTCCTGTTCAACGTCGTCGGGTTCCTGTGGATACGGAAGATCGTCTCCATCGACGTGTGAAATGGACATGGCCGGCTGCGACATCCTGGTGCTGGCGTTGCCGTTTTCCGACGGCCTGCTGAGGCTGACGGCGGCGGTCGCCCTCATGGCGTTCGTGAGCGTGCTGGTGGTGGCCGTCTTCGGCCAGCGCGGCCAGGCCGAGATGACCCCTGAAAGGGAAGTCGCCCTGGCCACCGGGCATGCCGACCGGCACACCGTTTTCGAAATGGCCGGCTTGCAGCCGCTGATGTGGTTGCTGCTGTCGCTGGCCAGGACGATACAGGCCCGGCAACTGAAGCTGAAGCTCCGCCGCATCCTGGTGGCCGCCGGCAGCCCCAATTTCTACACCGCCGACGAGTACCTGGCCGTGGCCATGCTGTGGGGGCTGGTGGGGGCGGCGGTGCTGGAAGGGGTCAACATTCTGGTGGCCCGGTCGGTGAGCTACACGCTGCCGCTGGTGGGCTTCCTCGCCGGCACCGCCGCGGCCATTTACTGGCTGCACACCCGAGCGGCCAAACGCGTCAGGGAAATCTCCCGCCGAATGCCCTACACCCTGGACCTGATCGCCCTGGCCATGGGGGCCGGGGCTACCTTTACCGAGGCCGTCCGCACCGTCGTCCACGAAGACCCCGACCACCCCTTCAACGTCGAGCTGAACAGCGTCCTGGCGGAGATCGACCTGGGCAACACCCGCCGCGACGCCCTGAAGAACCTCGCCGACCGCGTCCCCCTGGAAAACCTGCGCTCCATCATCGCCGCCATCATCCAGGCCGAGAGCCTGGGCACGCCGCTGTCCGACGTGCTCAAGCAGCAGGCCACTCTGCTGCGGCTTCAGCGCTCCGTCCGCGCCGAAAAGCTGGCGGCCGCAGCCAGCGTGCGCATCCTGCTGCCGAGCCTGCTGATCATGATGTCGGTGGTGCTGGCGGTCTTCGCCCCGATCATCATCCGGGCCATCAGAGGGGAACTGTACTGAATGCAGGTGGCGGGCGCCCGCGGGTTGTCCCGCCGGGGCCCTTGAAGATCGCTCTGGCAGCCAATGAGCAAGGACCGTCCGGAACTGATTTTTGTCGAAGGGCCCCAGAAGGGGCAGCGCCTGGTGCTGACCCGGCCGAGGGCCGTGCTCGGGCGGGGCAGCGGCAGCGACATCCTGCTCAGCGAGGAGTACGTCTCGCGCCAGCACGCTCGCTACGAGCTGCTCCAGATCGGGCCGACGCTGGAGAACCTCTCTGCCCGGGGGACGTGGATCAACGGCAAGCGATTCAAGACCGGCAAGAAGGTGCAGTTGGAGACCGGCGACCTGATCGGCCTGGGGGCCCAGACGCAGGTGCTGTTCGTGGCCGCCGGCGACGACCCCGACGAGGCGCTGAGCGAGTACCGCCGATCGCGCAAGGGCGGGAAAGATGCCTTCGGGCGCAGGGTCAAAGCCGAGGCCCCCGAGCCGGCTGCCGCGGTTGAACCGGCCCTCGAGGCCGAGCAGCAGTCCCAGGAGGAGTTGGAAATCCTCGTGGAGGAGGAAAAGCCCGGACGCCCCTCCGAGATGACCCCCGGTGAGCGCGAGCAGGCCGCCGAAAGCGCCAGACGCAGAAAGCTCATGCTGGGGCTGGGGGTGTACGTGGGCTGCATCGTGCTGGCGGGCATCGTCATCAGTATGTTCGTGAACGTCGGGGGCGGCGAAGGCCTGGGCGAGCAGCCCATTCTCACCGACGCTCAGATCAAAGGGCACCTGAGGACCCCGCTGAAAAGGACGCCCAACCCAGTTCAGAGGGAGAAGAACCTGCAGGAGGCCCGGGGTCTTTACGCCCAGTACGAGCTCAACTGGCGGCACCTGCACCAGATCGTGTACAGCTTCAAGGAGGCCCTGGCCTACAGCGGCAAGACGTACTTCGACAGCACCGAAGACCAGAGGATATACAACGAGTGCCTGGCCCGTTACACGCAGCTGGTCCAGCAGAAGTACCGAGAGGCCTGCATCCTCGAAAAGAACAAGGACTGGGCCATCGCTGAAGCGCGATTCCGCGACCTGCTGAGCCTCATTGGCGAGCAGCGCGACCCCGTCTTTACGAACGTCCAGGCCCACTATGGCCGCGCCAAATACTATCACGAAAAGTCCCAGCCGAAGAAGAACCCCTTATGGCGCTAGCTTCCGCTGACCCCCGGCGGGGGCTTTCGGGGCGGAACGTTCCCCTTTTCCCTTTCATGGATTTACGTTAGCCTCATCCGCGCATGCGGAAGGGCGTCAAGAGATGGCTCTGGTACGGCCTGTCGCTGGCCCTGGCGGTGGGCATCCTGGCCGTCCTGCTGGGCCGGCAGAGGTGGGCTGATTTCTCGCAGACCCTCGGCGCGGTGGACGGGCGCTGGCTGGCGGGGGTGGTGGTGCTGGCCGGGGTGTACTGGCTGGTGCGCACGGCCCGCTGGCGCTGGATGACGTCGCTGGAAGAGGCCGGGGTCGGCTGGCCCACCGCGTGGGTTTCCATGCTGGCCGGGCTGGGCGTCGGGCTGATCACCCCGCTGCGGAGCGGGGAGGTCGTCCGCCCCATGTTTGTGCCGCGGGGCGCCCGGATGCGGCTGGCGGGGCTGGTGGTCATCGAGCGGATGTTCGACCTGTCGGCCGTGCTCACGCTGTGCATCCTGGGCGTGTTCTACATGGTCTTTGCCGGCGGGGTGAAGCTCGCCGGCGGCGCGACGCTGCCGCCCTGGCTGCTGCTGGCCTGCCCGCCGCTGCTGGCGGTGGCCTTGGGCGTGCCGCTTCTGGTGCACTTCCGGCCGGCGCGGCTGTGGGCCCTCCTGAGCCGGGCGCTGCCCGGAAAGGCCAAGGAACTGGCCGAGGTCCGCCTGGACCGGAGGCAGTTCGTCATCTTCTTTCTCACCTCGATGCTTTCCGAGAGCCTCAGCGTCCTGACGGTCTATTTCTGCCTCCAGGCCTACGGGGAGATTGATCTGCTGACGGCCTGCGCCCTGGCCCCGGTGGTGATGCTTCACAACATTCTGCCGGCCACGCCCGGCGGCTTCGGCATCCGTGAGTCCCTCGCCGTGGCGGTCTTCGGTCTGATGAAGCTGCCCGGCCTGAGCCAGGCGGCCATCCTGGCGGCGTACCTCACCAACCCGATCATCCTGCTGGTGATTCCCGGGGCGGTGGGGGTGGGGGGGGCGTGGGTGGCCGGCGTGATCCGGCAGATCGAGGCGGAGGCCGCCGGTTGACACCACCGCAGCAGGACCCTAGATTGCCGGGCAGGCTGCTCACCGGCCGATCACACCGTCATGGGAACGTGTGTATGGACATGGAGGGTCAGCGACTGAAGCCGCCGGACAGTGGCGGTGGGGGCCGTCTCGCGCCGCCTCAGGAAGGCGGGGCCGCCGACGTGCTGGCGGTGCTGCTGGTCGTCGCCGCGGTGATCGGCATCGTCGCCGCCGCCCCCTCCAACACGCACGACTACGCCCAACTCCAGCAGATCGGGGCGGTGGTGGGGACCCTCGAGAGCGGCGACTGGCTGCTTCCGCGAGACCAGCTCGGCCTGCTGGCGCGCAAGCCCCAACTGTACGCCTGGGTGGGCGCGCCGATCCTGATGGCCACCGGCGTCTACAACGACTTCACCTTCCGCCTGCCGACGGTGATTGCGTCCCTCGTGGCCGGCGTGTTGGTGTATTTCCTGGGGCGGCGGTGGTACGGCCGTCGGGCGGGGCTGCTGGCGGCGATGTTGTGGGCGACGGTCCACCACATGGGCAAGCTGATGTACCTGGCCGTCACCGACATGATGCTGGCCATGTGGGTGCTGGCCTCGATGACCTGCGCCGACCGGCTGCTGTTTCACCGCGCCCCGGCCAATAAGCGCGGGCGGTGGGTCCTGGGCCTGTGGGTGACGATGATCCTCGGGGCCATGACCAAAGGCTGGGGGGTGCTCAACCTCATCCTGGTGGGCGGCACGCTGGCCCTGGCCACGGCCGTCGGGCCGGGCTTCGGCCCCCTGCGGGCGGTGGAAGGATTCTGGAAAAAGACGTCGCTGACGCTGCGGCTGGTGCTGCGGCGGTGGCGGCGGGCCATCAGGGCCACCCGGTTCGTTTGGGGTATGGCGGCCATGGCGGCGGTGCTGGCCCCGGTATGGGTCGGCATGTTCCTCCAGGGCGGCGATGAGTTCCGCCGCCTCGTTTACTTCGACTTCTATCAGCGAGTCACCGGCACCGGGGAGTATCCGCCTCACAGCAGCTCCGTCCCGGCGGCCCTGGAATTCGTGTATTTCCTCCTGCCCGCGTCCGTCTTTGCGATCGGGGCGGTCCTGCTGGCCGGCCCGCGGCGGTGGTTCTCACAGAAATCGCCGATCTTCCTGCCGCTGTGCTGGGTCCTGGGCGTGGTGGTGCCGTTCTCGCTGACGCACGCCCTGCGCCCGGACTATCTGCTGCCCGGCTACGCGGCCGCCGCCTTGATGGGGGCCTGGGGGGTGGAAGAGTTGGGTCGGCGGGGGCCGGCGAACCGCCTCACCCGCACGCTGCGGCACGTCTTCACCGCGGCCCCGGTGACCATCGCCGCGCTGCTGATGCTCCTGCCGCTGGGCTACTTGTTCCACGATCACATGCCGGGCTGGATCCGCAAGGCCTTGCGGATGCCCTCGGCCGTCCCCCCGCTGACGTGGTGGGCGCTGGGTGGGCTGATCGGCGCGGGCGCCGTGCTGCTGCCGCTGGCGGTCCGCTCCAGCCTGCGCTGGCGGCTGCGGCGGGTCGCCCTGCTGGCGGCGGTGGGGATGTTGGGAGTGATCTTCCTTCGCGAACACGTGATCAGCCGCCAGGCCGTCACCGGCGACGGTGAGAAGATGGTCGCTTTCTCCCGGCGGGCGAAGACCCTGATCGGCCGCGACGATTTTGCCGTCTGCCGGGCCGAGAAGCTGGCCGTGGAGGTGTATCTCGGCCGCTTCGGCGTGCGGGCCGAAAACGTCGAGCAACTCAACGGCGCGGCCATCCCCTGGCTGATTACGTGCGACCGGGGGCTGATCGAGCTGGGGGCGACCCAGCTCGTGAACCCCGGCGGGAAGAAAATCGAGATGATGAAGCCGGGCGATCTGGGCAGGGTGGAAGTCGAGTCGCTCCCGATCATTTCGCAGAAGTGGGGCCGGATGTACCTGATCCGCCTGCGGCGGCCGATCCGCGTTTCCGGGACGCCGCGGCTGACGCCATATGCCCCGGGAAGGCAGGGCCGATGGTAGGCGTTCCACCCGCACTGCACCTCGTGCGGCGACCGGCCGTGCCAGGCCGGAGTTGCCCTAATGCCTCGCCGGCGGATGCCTTCGGTTCTCGCTCGGACATGCTGCTCTTCCTGAGGCCCATGCGCAGGTACACGCTCAGCAGGTAAAGCAGGATGATCAGGGCGAAGCAGTATTCCTTGAACTCCCCGGAGTACCTGAAGACCGCCCTGGCCAGATAGCTCTCTGTCGGCGGGGCGCCCAGCCAGTGGTGCAGCCGGTTCGGCAGCCTGAGGAAAACCGCCATCGCCGAGATGAGCACCAGACGATAGTTGGGGATCAGCCAGTACCAGAGGCTCTTCGGGGCCTCCGGCCAGCTCAGCCGCCGCCGAAGCGCCAGAGGAAGGACCATCCCCCCGACCAGCGCCCCCCCGAACATCAGTTGCCTGGGCACGTTGTTGAAGAGGCTGCTGATGTTGTGGATGTTGAACTCCCCTTGCTCGTTGATCCTGGCAACGGCCTGGGGGGTGCCGTAGCCCAGCCAGTGCTGGCCCCAACTGGCCTCCTCGCCGGCGAAGTACAGCGCGGCCAGGCCGGCCAGGAGCATGAGCCAACCGACCCCGCGCGGCAGCTCCCGCCGGCGGAGAAAGATCATCGCGCCCAGCACGACCGCCGGCAGCAGGACGACCACGGTCAGCACCTCAACGAGCCCCGACTCTCCCGTCATGAGGTGGTGCCACCGCTGCTCGCCCAGCAGCGGGGTGAGGAATCGCAGGGCCAGGCTGGCCAGCGGCACGCCCAGCCAAACGGCGGCCGGAAGGTCACGCCTCGAGCCAAGGGTTGCATCCGACATGTGACAGCTCCTTCTGTCAAGGAGGCGCCGAGCCCACGTCCTGCGCGAAATCGCGCCGCCGGCCTCGGCCATCAACGATACTCATCGCGGGGTCGGCTGTCAAACCCCGGCACAACCTTTCGGGGGCGACCGAGCCCCGAACAAGTGGGATTGTTTCATCTTGCGCCTTGATGGCAGGCGGCGAAACGGGAAGATGAGCGACATGCAAAGGGGTCAGTCCATCGGGTGTGTCTTGGCGCTGCTGGCCGGGCTGTTGTGCCCGGCCGGGTCCGCCCGCGGGGTCGGCGAGTACAAGGAGTACTTCGTCGCGCCGAACGGCCGACCTGACGCCGACGGCAGCCGCGCCCGCCCGCTGAACCTGGCCACGGCGCTGTCGGCCACGAGCCCCGCCCGGCCGGGAGACACCATCTGGCTGCTGGGCGGGACCTACAGGGGGGCGTTTGTCAGCCGGCTGGAGGGCACACAGCGAGATCCCATCGTGGTGCGCCGGTACGCCGGCGAGCGGGCGACGATCGACTGCCGCGCCCCCGGCGACAGGGACGCACCGTTCACGGTCGAGGGGCAGTGGACGACCTTCTGGGGGCTGGAGGTCACCTGCAGCAACCCCAGGCGCCTGACTAAGATAGCAGGCTCGCACCCGGAGGACATCCGCCGCGGCGGCATAAGCTGCCTGGGCTCGCACATCCGCTTCATCAACATGGCCGTTCACGACTGCGGCGGGGGGTTTGGCTTCTGGTCGGGCGGGGAGGGCGGCGAGATCTACGGCTGCATCATTTACAACAACGGCTGGCAGGGGCCCGACCGCGGCCACGGGCACGCCATCTACGCCCAGAACAAAAAAGGCACCAAGCAGCTCGTCGACAACGTCATGTTCAACCAGTTCGGTTACGGCATCCACGCCTACGGCTCTGCGCGGGCGTTCCTGGAGGGCTTCCACATCGAGGGGAACGTCTCGTTCAACAACGGCTCTCTTGCCAGGCAGGGGCGGGCGCCGAACATTCTGGTGGGCGGGGACTGCCCGGCCCTGGGCTACGGCGCGGCGAACGAGGACGCGGCGCTCGAGGACAACTATTTCGTCGGCGGCGTCACCGTGCGGGGGTGGGGCAAGCTCAGCGCGACGGGCAACACGTTCATCGCCTCGGCCGGGCTGATCGGCCTGGTGCCGGGCGGGCCGCTGTCGCCGGAGAGCTGCCGATGGGATGAGAACACCTATTACGCCGCGGGCGCCGAGGGGGCGAACTGGCGCGACTTCTTCCTCGTCCAGTCCGGCAAGGGCAGCAGCCTGGACTTCGCCGCCTGGCAGGGCCAGACCGGGCTGGACAGGTCCAGCAAGCACTTCACGGGCCGGCCCAAAGACGTGCACGTCTTCATCCGGCCGAACCAGTACGAGCTCGGCCGGGCCCACGTCATCGTGTACAACTGGCCGGCACAGGACGCCATCGAGGTGGACCTGAAAGACTTCCTCAAGATCGGCTCGGCCTACGAGCTGGTCAACGTGCAGGACTACTTCGGCCGGCCGGCGGTGGCGGGAACCTACGACGCCAAGCCGGTCCGCATCCCGCTGAGGGCGGTCCGGCCCGCCGCTCCGGTGGGCCTGCCGCGCGGCGGTCCGGCCCCGGCCGGCCCGGTCTTCAGCGTCTTCGTGCTCAGGGGCGCCTGACGCCCGCCGGCGGGCCGGAAACGGCCTCCGCCCGGGCATTTCCGGGGCTGTACAATCACGCCGCGGATATGCGATAATGGGCTGCGCAAGCCTGGGCAGGGAAGCCCCTCAGCGGACCCGCTCCAGATGGCTTCCAGACTTTCGGCCCGGCGAGAGGTCGGCCTGAAAGGAGTGCACGCGTGGCGAAGTCCGAGGGAAGCGCCAAGTCGGTGCCTGCCGAGAACGACGGGCAGGAGACCGCGGTCGGCACCGCGCAGGCCCGCGAGCTGACCTTCGAGAACGAGCGCATCGAGGACCTGCTGATCGAAGAGGAGATGCGCGACTCGTATCTGACGTACGCCATGAGCACGATCGTGGACCGGGCCCTGCCGGACGTCCGCGACGGCCTCAAGCCCTCCCAGCGCCGCGTCCTGGTGGCCATGCACGACCTGCACCTGGGGCCGCGGACCCGGCACCGCAAGTGCTCCAAGATCGCCGGCGACACCACCGGCAATTACCATCCGCACGGCGACACGGTGGTGTACCCCACGCTGGTCCGGCTGGGGCAGGACTGGAACATGCGCTGCCCGCTGGTGGACCCGCAGGGCAACTTCGGCTCCATTGACGGCGATCCCCCCGCGGCCATGAGATACACCGAGGCCCGCATGACCGCCCCGGCCATGGAGATGCTGGAGGACATCCAGTACGACACCGTCGACATGCAGGCCAACTACGACGACACCCGCACCGAGCCCACGGTGCTGCCCTCGAAATTCCCCAACCTGCTGGTCAACGGCGCCCAGGGCATCGCCGTGGGCATGGCCACCTCGCTGCCGCCGCACAACCTGGGGGAGATCTGCGACGCCCTGGCGCACCTGATCGACCACCCCGACGCCACCGTCCAGGACCTGATGAAGATCGTCCAGGGGCCGGACTTCCCCACGGGCGGGCTGATCTGCGGCCGGGGGGGCATCCGGGACGGATACACCTCCGGCAGGGGGCACCTGGTGGTGCGCGGCCGCATGCACACCGAACAGGTCCGGGGCGGGAAGGTTCAGATCGTCATTACGGAGATCCCCTACCAGGTGCTGAAGACCACCATCATCGAGCGGGTGGCCGACGCCGTCAAGAGCGGCAAGATCCCCGACATCTCCGACATCCAGGACCACTCCGACCGGGCGGGCATGCGGATCGTCGTGGAGCTGCGAAAGGCCGCCGACCCGGAGGTGGTCATCCAGCAGCTTTACCGCTACACGGCGCTGCAGAGCACCTTCAGCATCATCAACATCGCCCTGGTCAACCGCACCCCGCGGACGCTGGACCTGAAGCAACTGCTGGGCCACTTCCTGGAGCATCGCAAGGAGGTGGTCCGCCGGCGGACGCAGTTCCTGCTCCGCCGCGCCCGGCAGCGGGCGCACATCCTGGAGGGGCTGATCCTGGCGCTGGCGGACATCGACGAGATCATCGCCGTGATCAAGAAGAGCCCCGACCCGCCCACGGCCAAGCAACGGCTGATGGCCAAGAAGCTGCGGCTGACGGAGCGGGCGGCGGTCCGCAAACTGCTGCCCGGGAAATTCGTCAAGCAGGCCTCCTCGGCCGATCAGCACCTGACCGGCGTGCAGGCCGACGCCATCCTGGCCATGCAGCTTCAGCGCCTCACCGGGCTGGAGATCAAGAAACTCGCCGAGGACTATTCCAGCGTGGTGGAGGAGATCACCGGGCACGAGGCCATCCTGGGCAACGAACGGCTGCTGCTGGACGTCATCCGCGAAGACATGTACGAGATGAAGGAGCGCTACGCCGACCCGCGCCGCACCGAGATCGTGGCCGAGGTGGGCGAGGTCCAGATCGAGGACCTCATCGCCGAGGAGGACGTGGTGGTCACCCTCAGCCACGAGGGCTACATCAAGCGGCTGCCGCTGAGCAGCTACCGCCGGCAGGGCCGCGGCGGAAAGGGCGTCATCGGCTCCGACCGCAAGGAGGGCGACTTCATCGAGCGCCTGTTCGTCGCCTCCACCCACGACTACATGCTGTTCTTCACCAACAACGGGCGGATGTACTGGCTGAAGGTGTACGACGTGCCCTCCATGAGCCGCCAGTCCAAGGGCCGGGCTATCGTCAACCTACTGGAGATGCACAAGCACGAGCGGATCTGCGCGGTGCTGGCCGTCCGCCAGTTCGACGACCGCTACCTGGTCACCGCCACCCAGGCCGGCCAGATCAAGAAAACCCCGCTGGCGGCGTACTCCAACCCCCGGCGCGGGGGCATCCAGGCCACCGGGCTGGCCGAGGGCGACGTGGTCATCGAGGCCGCCATCACCCACGGCGACAATCAGATCGTGCTGGCCACCCGCGACGGCAAGGCCATCCGCTTCAAGGAAGCCCACGTGCGGGCGATGGGCCGCACCGCCACCGGCGTCCGCGGCATCCGCCTGCGCAAGGGCGATGAGGTGGTGGACATGGCCGTGGTGGACCTCACGGGCACGCTGATGACCGTTTGCGAGCGCGGCTACGGCAAGCGCACCAGCTTCGAGGAATACCGCGTCCAGTCGCGCGGGGGCTCGGGCATCATCAATATCCGTACCACCGGGCGGAATGGGAAGGTCGTGGGCGTGAAGAACGTCCGCGACAGCGACGAGCTGATGCTGATGACCGAGGGCGGCATGGTGGTCCGGATCGGCGTGGGTGAGATCCGCACGATCGGGCGGGCGACGCAGGGCGTGCGGCTGATCGGCCTGAAGGCGGGCGACAGCGTTATTTCAGTTGCCCGGGTGGCGGCCGAGGGAAACGGCGCGACGTAGCCACGGCGTCCCCGGGCCACCGGGGCCGGGCGTCGGAAAGTGCCCTCCAAGTGATCCCGGACTTCGCGCCCTGCGCCTTGAACAAGACGACCGCATCGGAAAACCAGCATCGCCTCGCCAACAGCAAGTTGTGGAGGCAGCGAGCATGCGTTGGCTTGTGACGGGATTCGCGGTGGGGGCCGTGCTGGGTCTGGCGGCGAGCCCGGCCGCCGCCCAGGACCCCGGCGACCAGGAATGGAACGACCAGGCCGTCGAGGAGGGCATCCAGCGCGGCATCGCCTTCCTGTGGTCGCAGTGGTCCAACGGGCACTGGCGCGAGCCGAACCCCAACGCCCAGGGAATCCTGCCGGTCAACTACGGCGGGCGGACCGCCCTGTGCGCCTACGCCCTGCTGGCGGCGGGGGTCAAGCCGCAGGAGCCGCGCATGAAGCAGACGCTGGAGTGGCTGGCGAAGGTCCCCATGAAGGGCACCTACGCCCGCGCCCTGCGGGCCAACGTCTGGGCCTTGCTGGGGCGGGACAGCAGCTACCGCAAGAACCTCGCCGACGACGTGGCATACCTCATGCACGGCATCGACGGGCGCGGCGGGTACGACTACGTCCCCCACGGCAAGCCCATGCACGCCAGCATGGACCCGCGCAGCCGCCCCCGCAACGTCCGCTACGACAACTCCAACAGCCAGCTCGCCGTGCTGGGCGTGTGGGCGGGGGTTCGATGCGGGGCGGAGGTGCCGCTGTGGTACTGGCAGCTCGTCGAGCGGCATTGGGCCCAGGACCAGCAGAACGACGGGGGATGGTGCTACCAGCAGAAGGGCAACAGCTACGGCTCGATGACGGTGGCGGGCGTGGCCACCATGTTCATCTGCTTCGACGCCCTCTACCACAAGCAGTTCGTCCAGTGCCAGGCCCGGACCGACTATCCGCCCATCGTCAAGGGGCTGAACTGGCTGGACCGCAACTTCAGCGCCACCAACAACCCCAACAAGGGCATGAACCACTATTACTACTACCTGTACGGGCTGGAGCGGGTGGGGCTGGCCAGCGGGTACAAGTACTTCGGCAAAACGGATTGGTACAAGATGGGCGTGTCGGCCCTGTTGGGGCGGCAGCGCGGCAACGGCAGTTGGGGCGACGTGGTGGATTCGTCGTTCGCCTTGCTGTTCCTGGCCCGGGGGCGGCATCCGATCCTGTCCAACAAGCTCAACTATCCCGGCACCTGGAACAGCCGGCCGCGAGACCTGGCCAACCTCACCGCCTGGGTCTCGCAGAGGTTCGAGCGGACCGTCAACTGGCAGATCGTCCACCTGGACGCCCCGGTGGCCGAGCTGCACGACGCCCCCATCCTGTACATCTCCGGGGCCAGCGCGCCCCAGTTCACCGACCAGGGCGTCGCCAAGCTCCGGCAGTTCGTCAACCAGGGCGGCGTGATCCTCTCCGAGGCCGCCTGCAACCGGGCTGCCTTCACCCTGGCCATGAAGAAGTACTACCAGCAGATGTTCCCCGACTACGAGCTGAAGCGGCTCGATCCCGATCACCCCATCTACAAGCTCCACTTCGACATCGGCGGCATGGACAGGGGCCTGTCGGCCATCTCCAACGGCGTGAGGCTGCTGGCCATCCACGCCCCGGCCGAGCTGTCGCTGGACTGGCAACTGAACCTGTACTCCACCGGGCGCGACAGCTTCCAGCTCGGGGCCAACATCTACTTCTTCGTCACCGACAAGGGCATCCTGCCCCCCCGGGGCGTGAGCCGCTGGCCGACGGCCAGAGCCTTCGTCCCCGTGCAGACGCTCCAGCTCAC
>LJUF01000287.1 GCA_001303665.1 Phycisphaerae bacterium SM23_33
CTGGACGCCGGCGACCCCGGCTGCATCCGCAACGCCCCCCAGTGGGAGCAGCTCGTGGCCGCCGGCGTGGTCGTCAACGAGGCCGCCGTCGAGCCGGAAAAGATGCACCTCACGCCCACGCGCCACGGCCTGGCCTGAGGGGGGCAGAGGAACGGCGCCGAACGACAAGCCGGCTCGGAGGTACGGCCTACCGGGGGGCTCCTCTATGTGGGCCGTTCCGTTGGTGAAAGGGCCAATTGTCGCAGGCGGACAGGAAATCGTGCCGGACCACCGGCAGGTTGTGTTTCCGCACGTTGCCCTCGATGTAGCGGACGCAGCGGCGGACGGACGCGGGGTCGGACTTGTGGACATCGCACACATCGGCGCTGAAGACCGGATGTTGTTGGGGGACCAGCCCCGCGTCGCATAGCTGCTGTCGCGCCGCGGCCTCGAGCAGCTTGGCCATCTCCTCACCCGTGAGCTTGTGCTTGCGAATCAACAGATGGACGTGGTTGGTCAGCACCGCCCTCCCGCCCCGAAATTGGACTTATCCCCATTCTCATTCCTCTGGACTTATCCCCGTTCTTCCCGAGGGCCGCTCCACGTATCCCGCACTGCGGCTCGAGGTGCGGGCCAGCGCCGTCTGCTTCGCAGATCAGTTGTCGAAGAAATCCAGGTAGTCAATCCAGCCGCCCATGTGCGGCCTCTGGCCCGGCGGCACCAGCAACTCGACGATCACCGGCACGTCTTTGCCGGCGGACGTCTGCAGGTCGATCTTGAGGTCGGACCAGCTACCGGCGCCAACCCGCTGGGACAGCAGCTCCTTTCCTTCGGCCTCCACGCGCAGGATCAACGGGAATCTCTGGGCCTTGACGCCGGCGCGAAGGAACTTGCACTTTCCGACGTTGCGGGTTGTGATCCGCGGGCGGTGACCGAGGCGCTCGATCTGCGCCGCCAGGAACTTCCTGTCAGGGGACTTGCTGGCCGGGTTGACGCTGATGGCGTGCAGCACGCCTTTGCGGCCGTCGACTTCGTCCATCAGCTTCAAGCATGACCGATGCATCCTGCCCTGGCGGTTGTGGATCCAGTCGGGCTTCATGTTCTTCCGGCCGCCGACGAGCTTCCAGGCAACCAGGCCATGCAGGCACTGCGGGTCGGCCTGGACATTGGTCATCCACAACTCGCCGACGGCCTCTGGCGTGGTGAACTTCTTGGCCGGGGCCGAAGTGGCGTATTGCTGGCGAGCCCTGTTGAACTCGACGTCCAGCCGGGGAAGCTGGGCTTCCGCCCATTTCTTCATGGCCGGCGTGGCGGGAGCGGTCGCCGTCTTGGGCTGCTCCAGGACGCGCAGCAGGATGTGGCAGAAGGCCCCGGCCTGCTCGCGGTCGTTGAGCTTCTCCAGCGCGACCACCAGGTGCCGGAGCGTCTCCGGCTTGGAGATGTCCTTCCACAGGTCGGCCAGGGCAATACGCTTGACCTTGTCGTACTCTCCCCGCTGCGCCAGCAGCCTCATGGCTTCCAGTGGCGTGATCTCGACTGGCGCGGCCTCCGGCCGCGGCGCATGGGCGGTGCCTGTTGTCGTCAACGGTCCGGCCGCATCGCCTCCGACACGGCCGCTGCCGCCTGGTACAGCTTCCGCGAACGCTCCTGCCAGCGGTAGTGGTATCGCTCCAACTCGTGGATGCACAGCTTGTTCTGGAAGAAGGTCGTCTCCAGATAGTGGCTTTGCAGCACGTCCGTGACGCGCCGGCGCCATTCGCTCGGCAGGCGGCCGGAGTCGAGGGCCTTCTCAATGAAGATTCTCGCCTCTGCCTCCTGGATGCCCTCGATCAGTGCCTCGTGCCGGGCGCTGGATTCGGCCCCCTCCGGTCCGGGCCAGAGCGTGAACAACACCGGCATGCCGACGATCCAGGTGGGAATCCTCATGCCGGCGTAGTGGCTGGAGGCCCACGCATCGGCCCCGACCCGGGTGAAGCCGGCCCGTCCCAGCGCCAGGGAGTGGTTGACCAAGGTGCGGAAGGCGAACGGGTGCGAGGCCGTGATCAGCGATTGCACGCTGCTGTCGATCCGCGGGATGGTCAGGTGGGTCTGCGGGGCCTTCCAGCCCATGCTCATGCGAAAGCCGGCGAAGTTGTCGAAGTACCGCACGGTGCCCAGGACGCCGTAGTACTTCGGCTCCCTGTATCCGCCCAGCTGATGCGGGCCGCCGAGCCATCTTACCGCCGGCAGGTGGTCGCCCAGCAGCACGACCAGCTCGTGATCCAGTTCGCTGTCCAGCGGATAGCCCCAGTGCATGGCCTTGTCCAGTCCCTTGGCCTGGAGGTGGCGGTGCAGGGCCGTGGCGAGCGGCAGCCAGATTCGCTTCTTTTCCGCCAGGGAGACGCCTGGCCCGCAGGCGGGCACTGGGGCCGTCTTGCCCGTTGCCTCGTCGGTGACCATGATCTCGCCGGCGGCCTGGAAGTTGGGTCCGTCAAGACCGGGCATGACCACGAAGTTGATCATCCGCGGCTTGCCCAGATGCTTGACCGCCAGCTCGAGGTAACGGTCCAGGACGCGGAAGTCGTAGGCGAACGACCCGTCCCGCTTGCGGAGCCAGCGGATCATCGAATCGTCACGGTTGCCGAACTCGGTCCCACGGACGACCGGGACGTTCAGCCACGTGCCCCCCGCGCGGGCGATCTGATGGAGGCTGCCCTCCAAGAGCTTGAAGTGCTGGTCCGACCAGGCGGCGACGCCGTACTGCTGGGCGACCCCGTACGGGTTCTCCTCCAGCCCCACGTAGGTCTGGAAGTCCTTCGGATCGGGCAGTCGCCATCCCACAACCTCCGCCTCGACCGGCACCTGCATCTCCGCCAGGCCCTCGGCCTTGCACCGGAGCGTCCCGCGATACAGGCCCGCCGGCGTGTCGGCCGGGATCCGAAGCGATATCCACAATGGGCGCGACCGGCCGGCCGGCAGCGGCTGCGGCTGCGAGGTGATGTGATCGAAGACGTACCGCTGCCGGGCATCGGGCATTCTCGTGTGCTGTTGAAGCTGCGCCTGGGTCGGAAAGCTTCCCGCCAGGCCGCGTTCGTCGCCCAGCTTCTCTGACAGGCCCTCCTCCGGATACGGCATCATGTGAAAGACGCTGACGGCCGAGGTCGGAATCGCCCCATCGCCGGTGACGGATCGCAACTCGGTGACCGTCGCCTCGATCGCCGCGATGTCCTTGTCCGTCCCCAGCACAAGTTGAGCGCTGCACAAGCCGTTCCGGGGACCCACCAGGCGCAGGACGCCGCGAGCCTCCCCTGCCTGCCCGAGGTCGTCGGAGCGTACCCGGCGGTGCATGTCCTCCACCCACGCGCAAAGCCCGGGCGGGCGCGCCTTCCCCGAGGCCACCGACCCGTCGGGGCTTGTCAGTTTGAACTTGCCGAGGAAGCCGTGCCGCCACAGGCCCTCACGGTCGTGAAGGGCGTTCCAGGACCTGCTGGGGTCCTTTTTCAGCACCGTCGGGTGCAGCAGGCTGGCGCGGACCTCCAGGGCCAGCACATTGCCGCCCTGCCGAAGCATGCCGGCCGGGATCGTCACCGGACCCAGCGTCCGGTCGCGGAGCGCAGCGTTGGCGTATGCCTCCAGCGGGTAGTCTTGGGCCGGCGCCTCGGCCGACAGATCGCCTTTCGGCAGATGGCCCCGCGCAACCTCCCGGCCGTTGACGAGTACGCGAAGCCCGCCGCGATAGGTGGCGGTGAACGTCAGATCGCCCGCCTTGGTCGGATCGGCCACCACGAAGCGCGCCCGGTAGCAGGCGGCGTGAATTCCGCTGCCGATGTACTGGAGCACGTTGACGTGCACCGTTCTCATGTTGCCCTTCGTGGCCTGCGGCGGGAGGTCGTTCGCCATGTCCAGTTGGAACGGGCCGTGGCCGAGCATCCAGTCGCGGTCGTCGAAGCCAGGTGCCGCCCAATCCGCCGGCGGGGGCGGGGCGGTGTAGGGATCGAAGAACATCCGCCGAAACACCAGCCCGTGCCAGTCGCCAGCGGCGGAGGCACCGAGCTGCTTCTCCTTCCGCAACGCAGCGATCGTTCCGACCCTGCGGGCCTCGTGCAGCACCAGCGGGGACGGACGGAACACGGCGAACGCGTCGTTGCCGGAGATGGCGGCGGATTTCTGCGTCGCGCGTCTCAGCCGTTCGTACTGTGCCTTGCCCAGCAACTGCTCCCCTTGAGCCTTCAGGGCCGCGGGCGAGATCTGGTCGGTGGCGAAACGGTAGTAGCATCGGATGGGACATGAATGGTCCAGGGCGATCACCTGCTCGGCCCGGAGGACAGGCTGAGCGACGATAAGCCACGCAACGCATGTCAGGACCACGCGCATGAATCTGATTTGACCCGCCTCGAAACGGGCCGTCAACGGGGTCGTGCCCGAAGTCCCCTCAAGTCTTCGGGATGACGGGGTCTGCCTTTCCCCTTCGCGAAGTTCTCTGGAGATTCAGGCCGGCGGGTCAAGCAGCGGCGATCTCAATCGGGCCGCCATTGTGTGCTTCGACAATGGAAGGTAGACTGCTGCGGGCGGCGGCTTGGGGGCCGGACGGCTTTGAAGAGGACTCGGATAGCGGAAGAAAGCCATGTTCGCCAAACGGTTTTCTGCGGCGCGGTCGGGGAGTGCTCCACGGGCGTGCATGGCGTTTCTTTGGGGACTGGCCTCGGCGCTCGTAGCCAACGGCGGGGCGCCCGTCGGAGCAGCGGCTCAGGCCGGCAAGGGGGTGGAGGTAAAGATCCAGCGGGAGCAGGAGTATCAGACCATTCTGGGCTGGGGCAAGACGACCCCCTGGCTGGCGGGCTCGGCGCTGGTTCGCGAGCAGTCCATCGAGCAGGCGGTGAACGACTTCGGCATCAACCGCCTGCGGTTTGAGGGGCTGTGCGGCAACTCGTCGGGCAGGCGGAGCTGGGAATGGCTCAACGACAACGACGACCCGCACAAGATCAACTGGGAGGCATTCAACACGGCGCAGTTGGACGCCCGCGCCAGCGAGTGGCTTCTGCCGTGGAAGAAGGCCGTCGAGTCCCGCGGCGAGAAGTTCGACTTGTACGTGAGTCCCTCGTTCTTCCAAGGCGGCTCCAGCGGCGACCTGCCGCCGTGGATGCTGGCCGATCCCGAGGAATATGCCGAGTGGGCGGAGGCGCTGCTGCGGCGGCTGCGGGACAAGCACGGCATCGAGGCGGACTGGTACTGCATCTGCAATGAGGCTGGCAACAACAACCGGTTCAGCCCGGCGCTTGTGTCCCGCTGCGCGAAGGTCTTGATGCCTCGCCTCCGGCAGCGGGGGTTCCGGACGAGGCTTCAGCATCCCGAGTCTGTCAACGCCCATGTGGCGTGGCGGTACATGCAGGCGGTTCGGGACGACCCGGACATGTGGAAGTGGATCGGGCTGATCTCCTACCACTGGTACGGGCGGGACAACCAGTCGGCTATGGTCAAGCTGCGCGATCTGGCCCGGCAGCGGGAGGTCCCCACCGCTCAGACAGAATTCATGGACCTGACCATCGATCACCTGTATGACGACTTGGTCCTGGGCGGCGTGTCGTACTGGGAGGTGTACGGCCTGGTCGGGCCGAATTACCAGGCGGCGGCCAGCCGTGTCTCGAGTACGACCTTCCGGGGGGGCAGGTGGTACTGGCGGTTCCGGCAGGTCTCGCACTACGTCCGGCCGGGGGCCGTCCGCGTGGGATGTGAGTCCGGCGACGATGCCCTGCGGTGCCTGGCCTTTCTGAGCAAGGGCAAACCCGTTGTCGTGCTCATCAACACGAAGCAGCCGCACGCCGAGCGAAAGGTCAAGATTGCAGGTCTCTCGCCGGGCAGCTACGGCGTCAGCCGTTGCGTGGGGCCCGCGGCCTTTGAGGAACTTGGCCTGACGACGGTCGGGCGCGACGGCGAACTGACCGTTGCCGTTGCCAAAGACTCGGTGCTTACCGTGTATCCGCACGATGGCAAGAACCGTCCCCCCGCCGTCACCGAATGGCGAGCAACGCCCGACTTCCTGCACGTCCCGCGTTCGAC
>LJUF01000023.1 GCA_001303665.1 Phycisphaerae bacterium SM23_33
GGACAACCGCGGCCGTCGGCGCCAAGCCTTTTATTGACAGAGCATTGCGGAAGATTACCCCGGCCGGATCCCTGCGCCCAGGAGACACTCAAATCCCTTCAAAAGGCGTTCAACGAATACCCCCCGTGGATGGGTCCGGAAGGGGGATTTTCGCCTGCGGCCGGGGGCTTCGGCCCACTGTCTGGGAGCGCGGGTCTGCGGGGGAGGATCGGTCGGTCGGATCGGGCCTAATCGCCGGAGGCCTTGGACAACGGGGGCTCGTCAGCGGACGGTTCCCGGCCGGGGGCTTCGATGCCGTAGCGTTTCAGCTTCGCGTACAGGGTGGCCCGGGTGATACCCAGCAAGGCGGCGGCCCGGGTTCGCTGCCAGCCGGTTTCCTTCAGGGCGCGGATGATGAATTCGCGTTCGGCGGCCTCGAGGGAGAACTCGTCGGGCGAGGCGGGCTCGGCGTGTTCGGCGTCTGCGTCGGGCCGGGGCTCGATGATGATGCTGGAAGGCTGGATCCTATCGGTCTTTTCGAGGATGAGGGCGCGATCGATAACGTTTCGCAGCTCTCGGACGTTTCCGGGCCAGTCGTGCTGGAGCAGCCTCTTTCGGGCCGGCGGGCTGAGGCCCTTGACCGTGTCTCGCTTGGGGATGGTTGAGGTTCGGATGAGATACTCCGCCAGCAGCGGGATGTCGCTGCGGCGCTCGTCGCTGCGCAGCGGCGGAATGGTGACGGGAAAGACCGCCAGCCGATAATAGAGGTCTTTGCGGAACCGGCCGTCGGACATTTCCTTGAGCAGGTCGCGATTGCTGGAGGCGATGACGGTGGCATGGCAGGGGATGTCGGTGGTGCCTCCGACCTTGCGGAAGCTCCTTTCCTGAAGGACGCGGAGGAGCTTGGCCTGGAGGTCGGCGGGCATTTCGCTGATCTCGTCCAGGAAGATGGTGCCGTGGCCGGCGGCCTCGAACAGGCCGGTCTTGTCCCGGTCGGCGCCGGTGAATGCGCCTTTGACGTGGCCAAAGAGCTCGCTCTCCAGGAGGCTGGCGGTCAGGGCGGCGCAATTGATGGCCACGAATCGGTCCTCTTCCCGGCAGCGCAAGGTGTGGACGCCCCTGGCGGCGAGCTCTTTGCCGGTGCCGGTTTCGCCCAGGATCAGCACGGGATTACAGTTGCTGGAAGAGATGAGCTGGAGCAGCTCGAGGGCCCTGGTGATGCCCTGGCTGCGGCCGACCATGGGCACGCCGGGCGGACAATACGGGCAGAAGAACCGCTCGGCCTGGTCGCGGAGCAGGCGGCTGCGCTTCGCGGCGGCCAGGAGGCTGTCAAGCCGATCCCCTTCCAGCGGGGCCTCGAGGTAGTCGTCAGCGCCCTGGCGCGTGAACTTCAGGGCCGACTCCGCGCTAGGGCTGTCGGTGACCACGACCGACGGAACGGCCGGAAGAGAGGCCGCTACTGCCTGCAACGTGGCCAGCACTCCGGAGACACCGATTTCTTCTCGGACGACAACCAGGTCGGGAGGGCGAGCCTTCCCCTGGGCCACGGCCGTTGCGGCGTCCGTGGCCGTAAGCACCTCCCCGGCAATGCAGCCCAAGGACCCATTTCGGGCCCGTTCGGCGGCAGAGGCCTGGCAGACTACCAGGACTGTTCGGAGAAATGGGGTTTCGGCCTCGTGCACGTTGAGCTCTTTCCGAGAGGTACAGGCCGGCTTGGCGTAATTGCGGCGGCCGCCATCGAACAGCGGCAGGAGCGGGGATCGGCTGTGGCCGACCGGCAAAGCCGGATCGCCGCAAGGCCGCCCAAAACGCGGAAATGAGCAGCGCCGGCCATACCGGGGGAAGGCTGATGCATACAGGAGCGGCGACGGTGGACAACGCGGTGTGGAGGAAATGACCCCGGCGCGTGCCAACGCATTTCGCCGAGCGCTGCGCTGCGACCGAAAGCCGCCAACCCCGCCGCGTCGATCGAAGCTATCTTTGGGCCCTTATACCGGCCCGGCATCCAAGCCATGACCCACCTCGGAATCCATCCCTAAGGGAACACCGCTACGCGGTTGGGCAGCGGGATAAGACTTTTCATGGCAACCAGATCGGGCATCTGTCCCGATGGGTCCAAGTGCCAAGTTCAGCCAATTCCTTGAATGCCGTCCGCTGCGCCGCCCGCACTCAATTGCAGAGCAGGCTTTGCCTCTGCGCGAATTCACCCAACTCTGCAACGTCCATAATGAAAGAAGGATAGGATTTCAAGCAGGTTTTCCCGAAAATCTCGGTTTTTCGTTTCCGCAATTCTCTCACTAGACGGCCCTTAGGCAAAGGCGACTCCTGCTTGGGCGGGAGAATCAACAGGTTTCGACAGGTCTGAGCGGCTCTTCTTTGAGGGAATCTTTAGGGGGCAAAGCGTCGTGTGTGCGGCAAGCCCGGCCGACATCGCCGACCGGGCGCGGGGAGGCGAATTGCCTCGAGTGAACGACTGAGTGGCCCAAGCGAGCCAACGGCTGGGCCGCTGCGGGCGTTCTCCGGAAGGTTCTTCCGGACGACCGGAATTTCCTTCCGCTACAGGTCGGCAAACGCGGTTTTCGCGTCCGGGCGAGCCAGGGGATTCAGTGACGCTGTCCTGGGTATATCTGAGACTTACGGCGACGATGGCGGCGCTGCCGAGCACTTGGCACGGGCCTTGCTACGAGCGTCGCCGCGGCAGTAGCCATGATGCCAATACAGCTAAACCTGATAGGAGTTGACTCCTCTCTGGCCGGGACGGCCGGTCAGAAAGTGCCGGGCAAAGCCGCCGAGGTCAATGGCCGCGCAGCCGCGTTTCCAGCCAACGAAGCCGCCCAGAGCCCAAGGGCCGCAAGGTCCGGCGGCCGTGAGGCCGTTACCAAGCCCACCCTGACGGAAAACTCCCGGAAGAACGCCGCAGGCCGGGCGGCCGGCGTTGAAGAGGCCCAAAAGAGGTCGCCACTACTGGCCGCGCTGGCAGGAATCGCAAACGACCATCCGGCGAAGAAGACGTTCTCGGCCGTGATGGCCGAGACCATCCGCAGGCCTGGTCGGGCCATGGAGGGGCAGGTCGCCGAAGTTCCTCGGATGGACAGAGCTCCACGGCGATACGCCTCGAAGAGGCCCGTTCCCGTCATTTCCGCCTCCGAGAAACAGACCGGCACCACGCAGGAGACGGGAAACCTGGTGAAAGTCTCCACATCGGTGCAAGCGCGGCAGCCGCGGCGGGGCATGGGATCTGAAGATGGCCCAACTGCGTCAGGCATGCCGACGAAGGCCGCAGCCCGGAAGCCCGCGCCCGAGAGTAGCCGGGCAGCCCCGCAGTCACCAGGGCGTGGCGAGCCGAGAGCCAAGGCGGACAAGCCCGCCGAAGAGATTGGCAGAGCAGCAAGCACGCCGCCAAAGACATCGGTCCCGAAGCCCCCGGCCGCGAATGGCGAGGCATCGGGGCAGCCCCGGGTTCATAGTGAAGCGCGGCCCAAGGCTGTGAGCTTTTCGGAACACATTGTAAGAATTGTGAGAACGAATCAAGCTTCGAGCGAAGCGCCACAGCCGATACCTGCCACGCCGGCTGCGGTCACTAAGACCCCGGACAACCTGGCGGGAACTCGCCTGCGTTTGGTCGCTGGGAACCAGCCGAGAGGCTCGCAGGCCGCTGAGAAGCCGGGACACCGCCCAGTTCCGACAAAGGCATTTGCCGGCGAGCCCAAGCCCGGGCGTCGGGCCGGTGATGCGGCCCGGCCGGGTCTGGACGTCCACGTTCGGCCCATTTCCACGGACCCCGGCCACGAGCAAGTTTCGGCGGCAGTGGCGTCGGAAATGCATCCGCTGTACACGATCAAGAACAGCCAACCCGCTCAACTCAACGACGTCGCCCATAGCCTTACGGCGTCCGGGGCGTCAGAAGCGACACCCCAAAACGTGGCCGATCAGATTGCGGCACACCTGCGGGCGACCATGGGGCGGGACGGGCAGCAGGTGGTCATCCAGCTGAATCCGCCGGAATTGGGCAGGGTGAAGCTGACGCTCCTGGCGGAAGGAAAAGACCTGCGCGGCGAGTTGAAGGTCAGCAAGCCGGAGACGCTGGACCAGCTCCGACTCGAGGCCCCAAACCTCTTCCGGCAACTGGCCGACAGTGGCGTCCACGTTCGCCGTCTGGACATGTCGCTGGACGACCAGGGCCTTCAGCAGCAATCCAACTGGCTGGCTCGCGAGGGCGAGAGGCAGGAGCAGGAAGGGCCGGGGCAGTGGCCTGAACCCCAGGCTCAGGAGTTCTCCCCTGAACAAGGGCCCAGCCACGGCACGTCGGGCACAACGCCACAGGTGGTTTATGGCAGCGATGGATCCCTCAATCTATGGGTGTGACACATGTCAACGAACGCAATAGCGGCAATCGGTGCGAACCTTGGGGTCGATGCGGTCGGAAGCAGTCTGCCGGGCGACAAGCCCAACGCGTCGGAATTTGACAAATTCCTGCAATCCATGGCGCAGCCGAGCACCACAGCTTCCGCCAGCAGTTCCGGGAAGTTGCGGTTTGACTTCTTGAATCTTCTGGTAACGCAACTGCAAAACCAGAATCCGCTGGAGCCTCTGGACAATAACGAAATGGCGTCTCAACTGTCCCAGTTTGCGCAACTGGAGCAGTTGGAGAGCATGAACGAGACTTTCCAGAGGCTTTTGGCGGCCACACAGGTCACCCAGGCAGCTACCCTCGTCGGCAAGCAGATCAGCTACTATGTCGACGACATCAGCGCCCCGTTGAAGGGTCGCGTCGGGCGTGTGGAGTTCGACGATGGCGAGGTCCGCCTGATGGTGGGCAAGGACGCCATCGGCTTCGGAGATATCCTTTCCGTAGAGAATTAGGCAGCAACTTCAGGCAAAGGGTAAATCATGAACAATGCACTACTCGCAGGCGTTTCGGGACTCAGCGCCCATCAGAAGATGCTGGACGTGGCCGGCAACAACCTAGCCAACGTCAACACGAACGGCTTCAAGTCCAGCCGGGTCACGTTTTCCGAACTGCTGAGCCAGACGGTACAGGAAGCGTCGCAGCCGTCGGCGACGACGGGCGGAACCAACCCGATGCAGATAGGCAGCGGCGTGCAGGTGGCCAGCATCGACCGGAACATGGCCCAGGGCAGCCTGCTCAACACCGGCCGGCCCCTGGACATGGCCATCGAAGGCGCCGGGTACTTCGTGCTCAGCGACGGGGAGAAGGACATTTACACCCGCGTGGGCGCTTTCGCGGTGGATTCGCAGTACTACCTGGGCGATGCCGGGACCGGCTACCGGCTTCAGCGATTCGGCTCAGAGGGCGTGGCCGAGGGCTTTCAGGACGCCACCAGGAGCGACATCCGAATTCCCTGGGACATGGCCCTTCCGGCCAAAGCCACTGAGACACTCCAGTACACAGGGAACCTCAGCGCCAGTGCACAGGTGCCCACCACCAATCTGCTGATCTCCGGCATCCAGTACACGGCCGGCGGGGCGGCGGCCTCCGAAGATACTTCGATCGATCAGCTCGACCAGGGCGGAGGCACCCTGGTCAACGGGGATATCATTGTGATCAGCGGAACGACCCGCGACGGCACGCCAGTCGCGGATACCAACTTTGAAATATTCGATGGCGGCGGCGTCTCAAAGACCGTCGGCGACCTCCTGGCCGCCGTCGAGGCCCTTTTCCCCGGTTCCACCGCGACCATCGATAACGGGGAGATTCGCCTGACCGATAACGAGAGCGGCTACAGCCAGACGGAGCTGAAACTCGCCATGTCCAGCGGCTCCGCAGGCCAGCTCGAACTGCCGAATTACTTCAGGATTGCCGCGGCCGGCGGGGCCACAACCGCGGAGACGAGCATGGAGATCTTCGACACCCAAGGCATTTCCCACGTCCTGTCGGCAGCGTTCGTCCGCACCGACACGCCCAACCAGTGGGACTTGGTGCTGACCTCCATCACGGGCGACGTGACGCTGCACGACCGTCGGGTGAACGGAATCACGTTCCTGGCCGACGGCAGCTACGGGGGCGTGGTGGGAGGCGACACGTCCACGTTCCGAATGGAGTTCGGCCACGACCCAGGCAATATCAGAACCATAGACCTGGGCATGGGCACGGTTGGCGAATGGGACGGGCTGACTCAGTTCGGCACCGACTCCACGGTCCGCCCCGGCGGCCAGGACGGCTACGCGTCCGGCTGGCTGTCAAGCCTGTCCGTTAGCCGCGAAGGCATCCTGGTCGGCATCTTCACCAACGGCGTGCGTCGGAACATCGCCGCCATCAAGATCGCCACATTCCAGAACCCCGCCGGTCTGGAAAGCATCGGAAACAACTACTTCTCCGCCTCGGCCAACTCCGGGGACGCGGTCGCCACAGGAGCCCTGTCCGGGGGTAGCGGCGCGCTCCGCGGCGGCTCGCTGGAGAAGTCCAACGTCGACGTGGCGACGGAGTTCGTCAACATGATTTCGGCCCAGAACGGCTTCCAGGCCAACGCTCGAACCATTCGCGTCGCCAACGACATTCTGAAAGAACTGACCAACCTCATCCGGTAACCCGGACCAGGTTTCGATGCCAGCAGATTGGATCAAAACTGGAGCCTTCGGACCCTACTTTGGGGCCCTCAACCCCTTGGAAAAGTGGCGGGCCGCCCAAAGCCCCTTTAGCGGCCATGCCGACCTGAGGGCCTGGTTGATACTCATTCTGGCCCTGCTGGGCATCCTCGCCGCGGCGGCCCTGGCGATGCTGGCTTACAGCCACTTCCGGCAGCGAATGCACCGTCGAGAGTTCCACGGACATGCCGAGGAGCTGGGGTTGAGCGGAACCGAGAGAAGGCTGCTGCTGGCCTTGGCCAAGGCTTCAGGCCTGAAACGCCCCAGCTCGGTGTTCACGATGGCCGGCGCCTTCGAACGGGGAGCGTCCAGGTTGCTGGAGAGCAAGCGTCTGGCCGCCATGCCCGATCAGCAGCGACAAGAGGCGGTGGCGCTGCTGGGGAGACTGCGGGAGAAACTCGGCTTCGAGAACGCGCCGGAAAGCAGGGAGGCAACGTCCATCAGCTTCGGGAGCGTCGCCGCAGGAAAGGTCGTTTCCATTTTTCGCCGGCACCTTCAAGACTATTTCGACGCCGCGGTGGCCGCCTCAACCCCCGGCGGGTCGGGCCTGGAAGTCAAGCCCGAAAGACCCATCCGCTGCGAACCCGGCGAAACCTGGCAAATCCGATACGACCAGGAAGGCCTGCTGTGGGAATCGGACGCCTCGGTCGTCAAGCAGGCTCGAGGCCGCGTCATCCTGAAGCTGATTGGCACCGCCCGATGCATAAACCGAAGGAGATTCGCACGGACGCCAACCATGAAACCGGCCGCCGTGGCCGTGTTCCCCTTCCTGGAAGGCGCCGCCGACGCCGGTCCGCAGGTCTTCGTCCCGGCTGCGGTGACCGAGATCGCTGGCCCGGGCCTCAGGCTGGAGGCCCCTGTGGAAGTCCGGGCCGGCGAAAGGGTCCTGCTGCGCGTGCAGTCTGCGGACGGAAGGACCTTGCAAGGCCTAGCACTTGTCCGTCGCGCCACGCCGGGGGCCAACGGAATGACCGACCTGGCCGTAGAGATGGTCGGGCTGTCGACCTCCGAGGTGGCCGAACTGATCAGGGAAACCAACCGTGCCATAAAGCCCGCCGAAGCAGAGCAGGCCCCTGTTGCAACGGAGAAAGGCTGAACATGGATAACGGCATCATGCTCACCAGTTCAAGCATGGAAGCGCTGAGCGAGGATTTTCGGGCCGTTGCCCATAACCTCGCCAACATCAGCACCGTCGGATACAAGCGCCTCCAGAGCGCCTTCTTCAATGCCTTGCAGTCGGCGCTGAGCGGCAGCGGAGAGCCCGCCGCGGGGACGCTGGGAGAGGTCGAGGCCGCGACGTCGATCGACTTCACCCAAGGCGCACTGATTCCCACGGGCCGGCCGCTCGACCTGGCCCTCCAGGGCAAGGGGTTTTTCGTGATCGAGACGCCGGAAGGACAGCTGTATACCCGCAAGGGGTCGTTCTACGTCAACCCCAACGGCCAACTGGTGGACACGGAGGGACGGACCGTCGCGGGCCAGGCCGGGCCCATTGTGATACCGAGCACCACCAGCCCCCTGAAAGTCCGGGTGGCGGGCGACGGCTCGGTCTCGGCCGACGGAAGGCCAATCGGCAAACTGAGGCTGGTTGAATTCGACAACGTGTCCGTCCTGGAGTCGGTGGGAGCAGCGTGCTTTCGCCTGACGGCCCCGGTCACGCCGAAGGATGCCCTCCAAACCACCGTCCATCAGGGCTACCAGGAGGCATCCAACGTTCCGGCCGTAAGGGAACTGGTGCGCCTGATCACGCTCACCCGGCTGTATCAGGCCAACGTCAAGAGCGTCCAGACGCTGGACGAACAGATGAAGTACTTGCTGCAGGTCGCGATGGGTTCGTAAGGAGACGAACATGCTTAGAGCTTTCTCGACAGCCGCCACGGGCATGACCGCCCAGCAGATGATCGTGGACACGATCGCCAACAACCTGGCCAACATCAACACAGTCGGATTCAAGCGCAGCCAGGTGGACTTCCAGGACCTGATGTACGTCAAGCTCCTGGAGCCCGGCCAGGAAGTCGCCGCCGGAGTGATCGCGCCCAGTGGGTTCGAGATCGGCAGCGGCGTCCGCCCGGCCTCGACGCTGAAGGTCTTCACGCAGGGAGAAATGCAGAACACCGGCCGCAGCCTGGACGTGGCCATCCAGGGCGACGGCTTCTTCCAGGTAACGCTGCCCGGCGGAGAGACCCGATACACCCGCGACGGCTCCCTGCGGGTCAACGCCAACGGCCAGTTGACCACCTCCAGCGGATACACGCTGGAACCCGCGATCACCATTCCTTCGGACGCACGATCCATCAGCATCGGGGAAGACGGAACCGTCTCCGTGTTCGCCGGATCCAGCGGCTCTCCCTCCACGGTGGGCACGATCGCGCTGGTGAGGTTCTCCAACCCGGCCGGGCTGACCAACGAGGGAGGGAACCTGCTGGCCCAAAGCCCCGCCAGCGGCGCGCCGATCTCGGGCACCGCCGGGCAAGGCGGATTTGGCACCATCATGCAGGCCTTCCTGGAACGATCCAACGTCCAGATGGTCAACGAGCTGGTCAATCTCATCACCGCCCAGCGCGCCTACGAGATCAACTCCCGGGCCATCCGCGCCGGGGATGAGATGCTGACCACCGCCAATCGCCTGATCAGCTAGGAGCAGAGATGAAGACCGCAACGGCTGCACTGATTCTGTGGCTGATGTCGGCGAGCGTCCCGGCCGCCAGCGGCGAGAAGCCGGCCCTGCTGATCTACCTGCCCAGAGACGTCTCCGTGGAAACGGGGACGATCCGACTGGGGACCGTCAGCGTCGTCCGAAGCGCCGACAAGGAACTCGCGGAGAAAGCCCGGGCCGTTCCGCTCGGAAGGTCGCCCTGGCCCAAGGAGCAGATCCTCCTCGACCGCCAGACCATCCTGAGCCGGCTGGCCTGCTGCGGCATTCCCGCCGCCGCCGTCAACATCACCGGCGCACCCAAGGTGGCCGTAACCGGAAAACAGAAAGTCATCTCGCCCGACACGATCCGCAACTGCGCCGAATCGTACCTGACGTCGCACCCTCCCGAGCCGCGCGGCTGCAAATGGCGGCTTGTCGGCACGCCCGAAGAGATGGTTTTGCCGGTCGCTGAAGGAATCGAGCTCAAGGCCCAGCCTGCTGAGGACGCGCCACGCCATCACGTGAAGCTCAAGGTCGCGGCCGGCAGCGACGGGCGGGAGCTGGCGGCGAGCCAGGTGCTCTTCCGGCTCGTTTACCCGACGCAGCAGGCGGTCGCGACAAAGCCAGTAGCCCCCGGACAGAGGATTACGCCGGAGAACATAAAGATCGAAACCGTCATGACGCTGGATCCACCGGACGGCAGCTGGACCCCGCCGTACGGCATGCTTTCCACGACAAGCCTTTCGGCCGGGACTGTGATCCGCCCCGGGCTCGTCGCGCCGGCCAAGCCGGCCGTCGTAGTCCGCCGCAACCAGAACGTCATCATGAGGATCGAAGGGCAGGGGTTCACAATCGCGGGCCTGGGGCAGGCCCTTCAAGACGGCCGGCCCGGCGAGTTCATAAAGGTCCGCAACATTGATTCCCAGCGAGTGGTCGTCGCCAAGGTCGCCTTTGACGGCACGGTACGGCCCGTCTTCAAGGAAGAGAAACCATGAACAGCGCGACAAGGCTTCTTGGGGTGTGCACGGTGCTGCTGACTGTTACGGCGCCGGTAATTGCCGGCTCCATCTGGGCCAAGGCCACCAGCCTGAAAAAGGCCATCCATGCCGACGATACCGCTCGCCGCGTCGGCGACCTGCTCACCGTCATCATCGCCGAGCACAGTGTCATCGAGAACGAGACCAACCGGGGGCTGGACAAGCAGGACACCCGCAGCGCGTCCATGGGCGGGACCCTCGACCTGGCCAACCTCATCGGCTCGGTGGGAAAGCACATCTTTGATTTCCCGAACGTGGACTTCAGCTCCTCGGCGAAAACCAAATTTGACGGCAAGGCCAACTACGACAGCGACCGCAGCGTCGCTGATCAGATCACCGTGGTGGTCCAGGACGTCCTGCCCAACGGCAACCTGGTGATCCTGGGAAAACGGGAGCGGGTCGTTTCCGGCGACAAACAAATCATCCAACTCAGCGGGGTCGTCCGGCCCAGCGACATCACCTTCACCAACACCGTGCGCAGCGATCGGGTTGCCGATTTCCGGATCTCCTACGGCGACCGCGGGCCGGAAACCCGGTTCACCAAGCCGGGCTGGGCGGCCCGAATCCTAAACTTCCTGAACCCGTTCTGAGGCACCGGGACCAACCGCGTGACCAAGGGAGTCCGCGATGCGACCTTTCATCGTCTTGTTGGCTGCCATCGGGCTGACCGCCGTCCCCGGGCGGGGTGAGCGAATCAAGGACATCGTCGAGATCGAAGGCGTCCGGGGCAACCCCATCTGGGGATACGGTCTGGTGGTGGGCCTGGACGGCACCGGCGACAACTCCGAGGCCAGCAAGCGGGCGCTGGTGAACATCCTCCGCCACGCCCCGCTGGTGCTGGAGCTCGGAGATATTTCCAGCAAGAACATCGCCAGTGTGATGGTGACGGCCGAGCTCGGCCCGTTTTCGCGGCGCGGCTCGAAGATCGACGTGACGGTCTCGGCCATCGGCAGCGCGACTAGCCTCCAGGGCGGGACGCTGCTGATGGCACCCCTGATGGGCGCCGACCAGGAGGTGTACGCCGTCGCCCAGGGCAGCATCACCACCGGCGGCTTCGCGGCGGCCGGCAAGGCCGGCTCGGTCTCCAAGAACCACCCCACCGTCGGCATAATCTCCGGCGGGGCCACCGTGGAAAAGGAGGAACTGGCCAGCTTCGTAAACAACGGCCAGATCAACCTCCAACTGCGGTATCCGGACTTCACGACGGTCGAGCGCATCGCCCAAGCCATCAATAAGGTTTACCCGGCCAGCGCGACCACCCTGGACGCCGGAAGCGTCAAGCTGGACATCCCCGGGAACTTGGGGCAAGGCGACCTCAGCGGCTTCATTGATCGCATCGGGGCGCTGGAGGTCGAGGTCGATCAGCCGGCGGTGGTGATCATCAACGAGCGAACCGGCACCATCGTCGTCGGCGAGAAGGTCACCATCTCCACCGTGGCCATCTCCCACGGCAGCCTCTCGATCATCACCAAGGAAAGAGAACAGGTCTCGCAGCCGCTGCCGCTGTCCAAGACCGGAACGACCGAAAAGGTGCAGCGGACCGACGTCACGGTCATCGAGCAGGGCGGGGCGCTGCAGGTGGTGCCGCGGCCGCTCACCGTGGCCGAGTTGGCCCGAGCCCTGAACGCCATGGGCCTGACACCCAGGGATCTCGCCGCCATTTTTGAGGCCCTGCGCAAAGCCGGGGCGCTCCAGGCCGAACTGAAAATCATGTGATATGGGAGCTTGACGTGAGCGAAACGCTCATCCCCACGAACCCGCTGATGCCCGCCGATTCCCTTTCCGCCCTGCTCCAGGCCGATCCCAAGAAACTCCCCGCCGGCCTGGCCGGCAGATCGGCGGAAAAATCGGCAAAGGATTTCGAGTCCGTCCTGCTGTACAGAATGCTGGAAGAGATGAAGCGGACGATCCCCGACTCGGGCCTGCTGGAAACGGGCACCTCCGAGCAAGTGCAGGACATTTTCTGGTACTACCTGGCGCAGGAGGTGGCCAGCCAGGGCGGGCTGGGGCTTTGGAAGGAATTCCACAAGCAGCTCGGCCGCCTCGACGAAGCGACTCCCGCCCAGGTGCCCCCGGAGCCGCCGCGATGACCCCCGCACAGAACAGCCTGATGATCCACACCGAACAGCTCCTGGCGATCCTGGACGAGGAAATCTGGCTGCTGGAGCTGAGAAGATCGCAGTCGGACGCACTGTCCGCCGCCCTCATCCAGAGCGATGACGCCCGCATGGAAGCCCTGCTCAACGAGATGCACCAGACGCTGCAGTCGCAGGCCCACGTTGACCTTAGGCTGAACGCGGTGCGAAGGGCGCTGGCCGACGATCTCGCGCTGCCGACGCAGCGGGTCCGACTTCAACTCCTGATCGGAAGACTGCACGGCAGGGAACGGGCCGAGATGGAATCCCGAAGACAGCAGATCATCGATCTGGCTGAAAGGCTCCAGCGACAACACCTGCAGACGTCGATCCTCCTGCTGGAGTGTGCCCGAATCAACCGCATGCTTCTGGAGGCCCTGTTTCCGCAAAGCAAAGGCGTGGACACGTACAGCAGCGGCGGGCAGGAGCGGTGGTGGCCCGGTACGGGCCTGGTGAATGCGGAGCGCTAGAGAATGCCTGATTTCCAGATAGGCCTGAGCGGCCTGCAGGTGGCCCAGCGAGCGTTGGAGATCATCGGCACCAACATCGCCAACGCGTCCACCGAGGGCTATCACCGCCAGGATGTGAAGATCGCCTCCGTGGCACTGAACGTGACCGGGGGCGTCGCCCTCGGGGGCTCGGAGATTGCGGAAGTGCGCCGGGCCCTGGACGTCCTGCTGGAGAACGAATTGCTGCGGCAGAGACCCCAGCTGGGGCAAGTTTCACAAGAGCTGCTGGCCCTGCACTCCCTGGAAAGTGCCCTGGGGGATCTCAGCACGGAAGGTCTGCTCAAGGCCGTCACCGGCTTTTTCGGGGCCCTGCAAGAGCTGGCGGCCCAGCCCAACAGCCAGCCCTTCCAGGAGCAGGCCGTCCGGGCCGCCGACACGCTGGCCAAGCAGCTTCAGAGCATCGGCCGGTTCCTCCTCGAACTGGGAGAACAGATCCGCCTGGAGGGCGAGCACCTGATCAGCCGCGTCAACAGCCTCTCCAGCGAAATCGCCTCGCTGAATCAGGAAATCAGCATCCAGATCGCCCGAGGCAACAGCCCGAACCTGCTGCTGGACCGCAGGGACCAGGCCATCGCGGAACTGGCGGAACTGGCGCAGATCCGGGCTGACGACGTGCCGGGCCGTCCCGGAGTGGTGAACGTCACGGCATGGGGCACGCCGCTGGTCGTCGGAAGCTCCGCCATCGAGCTGGAAATCGGCATCTCCGAGGGCAACCAGCTCGGCGTTTCCGTCAAAGATTCGGGCTACTACATGACCAACCTGAGCGGCGGCCGCATCGGGGGGCTGCTTTCCCTGAAAAACTCCATCCTCGCTGAAGTCCAGGACAGGCTGGACGCCCTCGCCAGGGAGATCATCTACAATGTCAACAGGCACCACGTGCAAGGCGTGGGCTCGGCCGGCTCCTTCACCGCGATCACCGGCTGGCCCGCCAACCCCGCCCAGTTGTCCGATTGGGACGGGTGGGGCCCCTGCCTCCGCGAGGGAAGCTTCTATGTGAGGGTCACAGACCGGACCGCGGGGACCACCCAGCAGCACGAGGTCAGCGTCCTCGCCACGGACACGGTGCAGACCATCGCTGCCAAGCTGGATGCCCTGGGCGGCCTGACCGGCGGCGTGGTCGATTCGGCTCTGCGCATCGGAGTGGAAGACCAAACCCGGTACAGGTTCGATTTTCTGCCGGTGCCGATCACGACCCTCCAGGCCGGATGGTCCGGCACCGTCCAGCCGGCCGTCAGCGGCATCTACAGCGGAGAGCAGGACCAGCTTTTCACCTGCACCGTGACCACGGGCGGCACGGTCGGGCTCACCCAGGGCCTGACGGTTGAGGTGAGGAACGAAGCCAACGAGCTGGTGGCGGCGCTGAACCCGGGTCTGGGCTATGCTGCCGGCGACCGGCTGCAGATCTCGGAGGGCCTGTACGCCGCCTTCGGGACCGGGACGCTGACGGACGGGGAGCAATTCACCATCCGCGCCCTGGCCAACTCCGATAGTTCGGGGTTCCTGGCGGCGGCCGGCGTCAACACCTTCTTCAAAGGCAATTCCGCCGCCAGCATCGCCGTGGACGACGAGGTGCTGGCCACGTTCGAGCGCCTGGCCTTCGCCGTGGGCCAGGACATGAACGACAACACCAACGCCCGCCGAATGGCCGAACTCGGCGAACAGCCGCTGCTGGCGATGGGAGGCGTCTGCCCCGCCGACGCCTGCCGCATGATCATGACCAGCGTCGGTCAACGCATCAACTTCAGCGAATCCAAGAAATCCAGCCTGGAAAGCATGATGAACCAGATGCTTAACCAGCGCGACCAGATGAGCGGCGTGGACCTCAACGATGAGGCCAGCAAGATGTTGATCTTCGAGAACATGTTCCAGGCTCTGGCCAAGGTCGTCAGCACCCAAGATAGCGTTCTGCAAATGCTGATGGAGCTGGTCTGAGGCGTGACAGGCAGGTAAGGGGACAACATGGCCGGTTCGGGCGCCATCTACAACAACGTCACTTTCTTCCTCCAGGAGCACACCAGGAAACTGTCTCAGCTGCATGAGCAGGCCTCCTCGGGCGCCAGGGTCAACCGTACCTCGGACGCCCCTAGTGACGCCTACCAGATCCTGAGACTTCGGGCTCAATGCCAATCGATGGAGATCTATTCCAAGAACCTCAATGAGGTGGTCCGCAGCCTGGAGATGTCGCACAGCGTGTTGCAGGAAACCGCCACCAGTACGACCAAGGTCCAGGAGCTGCTTACCCAGGCCATCAGCGGCACCTACGGACCCGAAGCACGCATTACCATCGCCGAGGAAATCAACTCCATACTTGAACACATCCTCTCACTGGCCAACACCGAAAGCCTGGGCAGATACCTCCTGGGCGGCACCAACACGTCCGCCCCGCCCTTCGAGGCGACGCGCGTCAACGGGCTGATAACTGCGGTCGAATACCAGGGCAACTTCGACGATCTGCCGGTACCGGTCGCCCCGGGGGTGGAATACCCCGGCATGTTGATCGGCGAGCGGGTCTTCTGGGCCGACAACCGTCAGACCCCTGTGTTCGCGGGCAATACCGGCGCCGGCCCGGGGACGGCCACGTCCAGCGTTCGCGGGGACTTTTACCTGGCCGTCACCCACACCCAGACCAACTACCCCGGCGGCACTGGCATCGCCGCCGGCACCGGCTCAGCCGACGGTGACACCGTCATGGGGGACCACGTTCTGACCGTGACCGTAAACGGCCCGACCAAGACGATTTCCCTGGACGGCGGCCCGCAGGTGACCTTTGAAGGGACGGAACAAAACCTCCTGGTGAGCAACTCCGACGGCGACATCGCCTGCGTCAACGTGGAGAACTGGGCCGGGTTCGAAGGCGACATCTCCATCACGGCCACCGGAAAGCTTTCCGTAGATGACGGCGCCACCTTCACCGACCTGACGTCCTTCACCGACAACGTCGCCGTGGCGGACTCCCGCACCGGCCGCGTCCTCTACGTGAACGCCACCGGATTGTGCCGAACCGGCACCGAACCGGTCAGCGTGCCGGGCACGCGTGACCTGTTCGGAACACTGGTAACTATTCGCGACGCCCTGAGGAACGTGCGGAACCTCCCCGCCGAGCAGCAACTGGAAGTGCTGACGGGGTCGCTGGAATCCCTGAAAGAGGTGAGCGCCGTCGTCAGGCGTAACATGACCTCCTTGGGCGGCCGACTGCAGGCCATGGACATCCTCAAGGACAACCTGGAAAGCATCAACAGCAGGGCCACCGAGCAGGCCGCCATGCTGGAAGATGTCGACATCGTCCAGATTGCCACGGCCCTGGCCCGCACCCAGACCCTGTATCAAATGACGCTGGCGGTGTCCTCCAAACTGCTGACGCTCTCGCTGCTGGACTTCATCTAACGGGCTTTCAGAGAGGTCTGCACACGGAGTGAACCTTCGGCCAAGGCCGCGCGGGTCGGCCGCACGTCCAATATTTTTACAGCCCGTGCCTCCACAGGGCCTGGGACAAAAGCCAGTTCCTTTTCCCCAGGCAAGAACCCCTTGTGCTGTCGCGGCTTGGAGCAGAATGTGTCAACGCCCAGACCGGAGGCACGGGAATTGCAGCGGGTTGCGCGCTTGCCCCGGTCGGATTCCGCGAGCGGAAAGGGCCAACGTGCCGGCGAATGGGAATGACCAGCTCGATCTGAAGGATACCCGGTCTCGGCACCACAAAGCCGCAAAAGAGCAAGGAGACGCTTACGCCGAAGCCGGCCGGTACGATCAGGCCGAAAGGTGTTACACCGAAGCGGCCGCTCTGGCCCCCAACGCACCGGA